>JAOMYS010000051.1 GCA_028372485.1 Rickettsiaceae bacterium
TTCTGCACTTCTCTATAACCTCGTATTATGTCTTCCTTTTTAGCTTCATAGCAGAGCTTTTCGTTAGTGTCCATATCCCATAGGCGGCATGTATCTGGTGATATTTCATCTACTAGCATGGTTGCAAAATCCTCACCCATGAAAGCTCTACCAAACTCGAGATGAGCATCCACTAGTCTAATTTGTCTACTTGCAAACAATCCTGATAAAAAATCATACACTCTAGATGCAGCAATTTTTAAATCTTTCAATTCATCTTTAGTTAACCAACCAAAGTTAATTATTTGAAACTCGTTAATAACAGGATAGTTAAGCTCTCTATTTTTTACTCTAAAGTCAATAACAGGTGAATCAAATACAAAACCTTTCTCCATCCCAAAATCAGTAACATATCTATCGCATGCAACAGAAGAGACATGCACCCTAATAGGATATACATCAACAAAATGTACCAGCTGCTGATGCATGTTAGCTTTCTTAATCAGGTGATTATCAACACCGATCATATCTAGCTTTTGCATGATATGGCATGAAATATTATTATTAATTGCACCTTTACCAGATATTTCTAATACTTCACTTTCTTTTTTTTGATGCTTTAGATTATCATTAAAAGACATTACAAGAGCATGATCTTCATCTGCGTGGCATAGGGTCTTAGTAGAACCTGTGTATATCTTTTCTCTCATGTCGCTAAAAAATTATTGAAAAGGATTTTACTATTGCATACTTTATCGCAACCCAGCTTGCAACTACAACAGTCACTGCTATTACTACTCCTATCATTGATATAAGAAGCCCTGTAATTATAGTTGCACCATCTCTATTAAGTAACCCAAGTGCCATAACACTAATACCAAGAGCTGGTATTGCATTTGTCAATGGCCAAGGAATTGCAACAGCAATGGAAGCAATAATACAAACAAACCCGACAAATTGTTCACAATAAACAGATCTTGCAAAAGAAAACCTAGGCTTCACGTATTTTTCAACAGATTTTACAATAGGAACAAACTTATCGCTAATCATCTTCAGAGTAGAATTGTGAATCTCATATTCATTCACCCTCTTGGGAAGACGCACCCTTTTACTACCAAAAAGCATTTGAATAGATAATATCAATAATGGTATTCCCATAACCGTAGTGAATCCCGGAGGATATGGAAGCGGTATTGCAACTGGCAAAGCAAAAAATATCATAGCAAGTAGCAGACCATTTTCATGAAAATCTTCCATGATATCAGCAATTCTTGTCTTACCCTTGTTATGTTTTGCAGCAATCTTTTGTAGATTCTCTGAAACAGATGTAGTATCTAATAACTTTGGCTTAGGTTTTTTTATAAACATCTATTACTCACTAATTATAAACTTACGTTCGGAGCTAAGGATATAGCAGGTTATTAAAAAAAGATACTAAGATTTTGAGACAAAAATATGCATTACCTGATTTTTACTATGGGTACTTTATTTTCTTAGCAGCTGCAATTCCCATATTTGATGCTAAGCGGATATCACCTACCTCCTTGTGATATCTAACATCATGTCCATCAAAATCAGATAGCATATATCTTGCTTCAATTTTACCTTCTTTGTCAAAGCTAGCAAAAGCAGAGATAGGGGTATCACAAGTTGCGTCTAGATAAGATAAAAAACTTCTTTCAGCTAGAGATAAATACCATGTAGGCATATGATTAATTTTATCGCATATCTCCTTCATCTTTTTATCATTTTTTCTAATTTCAATTCCTATGATACCCTGACCTGCAGCTGGTAGCATCTCGTTAACATCCAAAGGATGACAATAAGAATTATCGAAAAGATTTGCTCTAATAAGCCCAACATTTGCAAGGATAGTTGCATCAACCTCATCTCTTTGTAGCTTCGCTAATCTAGTATTAATATTTCCCCTAAATGGAACAATATTTAGATCTGGTCTTTTTGCATGCAACAGAACTTTTCTACGCACAGATGAAGTACCAACAGTAGCGTTTTTAGGCAAATCCTCAATTGACTTATACTTTAAAGAGATAAAGCAATCTCTAGAATCTCCCCTTTCAAGCACAGCAGCAATAGATAAATCATCTGATAAAATTCCAGGAACATCCTTAAACGAATGAACAGCAATATCTATTTTTTGATCAAGCAGATGCTCTTCTAACTCTTTCAAGAATAGAGCTTTACCCCCAATATCATAAAGATTCTTATCGGTGATTTTATCTCCCGTCGTGACAATAGGCGTTACTACGCACTCTATACTAGGAAAATGATGCTTTATGGAATCAATCACCATTTTAGTCTGAATGATAGCGAGCTTGCTCCCCCTAGTGCCAATTTTTATCTTCATGGTATAATCAGAACATCAGGTTAACTTGCATTCTTCTTTAAGTATGCAATCACATTCGCTACATCTTCTGGCTTTTTAAGCCCTGCAAAAGACATCTTTGTACCTGGCATAAACTTACTAGGCTTTGTTAAGAAATGAAATAAATCTTCTTCCGTCCAAACTCCGCCCGCAGCTAACATAGCTTTTGAATATGCGAAATTCTTATCATGTATTTTTGATGACCCAACGACGTCCCATAGATTAGGCCCAACCTTATTAGCTCCACCTTTCTCAAAGGTATGACAAGCAATACATTTCTTGATAGTACTTGCTGCAGCATCAGCATTAGCAGATGCCATAAGCTCAGAAATATTAACTGGAGTGGCTTCCTCAGTATTGCTAGAATCTGAACTATCTTCTGAGACTTCTATTTGATATCCACGCTCATCTGGTTCTAATTTTGGTTTATATAAAATATTCGCTACAAAACCAGAAAGCATAGCCACTAGGCTTGCAATCAATATTGCCGCCGCTATCTTATTCAACTCCAAACCTGACATAAATCCCCGAAATAAAACTCAGAATTCAAAAACAACATGATAGAACGTAGCATAAAACATTGCACATAAGTTAGCTACATTAATGTACTTCTTCAAGAGACCACCTAGCTCTCGGCTTAAAATCCATCTCGCTCATTATACCCGCTTTAAAACGCTCAAGTCCAGCAAAAGCTATCATTGCAGCATTGTCTGTACATAATTTTATTGGCGGAGCAACAAAATTATATCCCATGGAGTCTGAAAGTCTAGCAAGAGAAGAACGAATCTGCATGTTTGCTGCAACCCCTCCTGAAATCACAATATTACGATTAGAGCACGCAGCTTCATATTGCATGATTGCATATTTTGTTTTTTTAACTATAACCTCACATACAACACGCTGAAAACTTGCGGCTATATCATGCATATCTTGCTCACTTAAAACACCAGATGAGTCAGATTTTAGTTTTTGAATTTTTAAATTAACTGCAGTCTTAAGACCAGAAAATGACATGTCACTATTTTTCTGATGAAAAAGCGGGCGAGGAAAATCAAATCTCCTATCATCTCCACCTTTTGCTATCTCCTCTACGATAGGACCACCTGGAAACCCAAGATTCATCATTTTTGCAACCTTATCGAAGCACTCACCAACAGCATCATCTAAAGTCTTACCAAGTATCTTGTATTTTCCAAGAGCCTCTACCGCTATAAACTGACAATGCCCACCGCTTGCCAATAATAACAGATACGGAAATTCTACATTATCAGTAAGTCTGGCAGTGAGAGCATGCCCTTCAAGATGATTTATAGCGATAAACGGTTTTTTCAGAACACTCGCAATAGACTTCCCAAACATTGTCCCTACAATCACACCACCAATTAAACCAGGACCTGACGTTGCAGCCACAGCATCTATTTCGTTGAGTGATGTTTTCGATTCAAGTATGCACTGCTTTAGCGCATGCTCTATATTGAACAAATGAGACCTTGCAGCAATTTCAGGAACAACTCCTTTAAATTGCTTATGCTCCTGATTTTGAGAAATTACAATATTAGATAAAATATTATGGTTAGAATCGACAATCGCAGCTGCACTATCATCACAACTAGATTCTAACCCTAGAATTTTTAACGTCAAAATATTTGCCTAACTTTTATAATTTCTGTCTCACTATGCGTTGTATACACGGCTTCTTAAAAAATTCAGAAAATCACTTCCCTGTCATTCTACAAGTGACTTTCCTTAAGCTACCGCTAAGGAAGCTATATTGAATCTCTTATTCTTAATTCAACTGCCCCAAAACATATTGCAGGAAATAAAAAATATCTAATTGATTTTCTGGCTTGCTCATATCAATTTTACCTTCAAACTCCTTAGGTGTATAGTTCGTCACATTACTTAACACTGCAAAATACAAATTCTTACTCGGTATACAACCAGACTCACTACGAATCGCAAGAGCATTACCAGCATGATGATACATCACATCGCCATTATTTAGCTCAGAAATATATAAACCATATCCCATATAATTCTTCATCGCCATACTATCCTGAAGCTCATAGCGTTTTGTTGTCATTAACTTATAGGAATCATCTGAAAGAACTCTGCCATTATGCAGAGCTCGATTCCATAAAATTAGATCCTCTGTGGTAGAGGCAACACCACCATCTGCAAATGGAATCATAATAAATTTAGATTTTGCCTCGTTAACTTTTGGCTCACCACCTGTTGGAGTTACAAAGTAACGAACTGGAAAAGTCCCATCGTCAGGTTTTGTTTGATATGATACAGCTTCGTCTAGAGCAATCAGTTTTGTGTTTTTCATACCAATAGGATCAAAAAACTCTTCTGTATAAAATTCACCCAAGCTTTTACCACTAAGACTTTCAACAATCATACCAAGTAACACATAATTAGTATTACAATAATCATGTTTTTCACCAGGAGAAAATGCTAATTCCTTTTCTGCTGCAAATCTGACTATATCTTTATTAATCTGGCCATGAGGCTTTTTCACGTCAAGCTTCGCTGCCATAAAATATTCTGGAAGCCCACTTCTATGGGTAAGCAGATTATGCAATGTAAGCTTATCAGCCCAAGCGGGCATTTCGCCCTCCCCCCACACTCCGCTATCTTTACCTAAATATTTTGCTACAGTATCATTCACATCTAGCAGCCCTTTATCTCTTAATTTAAGAATCGCAGCAGCAGTCATAGTCTTCGTTGCCGATGCAATTGGCATTTGTTCCAAAGGCTCTAGCTGCTTCTTCTTTTCAAAAGATGAATAACCTTTAGCACCCAGCTCTATCGTGCCTTGATCATCACAAAACATATATGCAGCATTTAAAAAATGACTACCTATGTATTCAGAACTAGCATTTCTCATCTTGTTCCTGACCTCACCATCTGCATAAGACAGCATACTATTGCAAATTATTGCAATAATTAACAAGGAATATTTTTTCATAGTATCTCTGTAATTTAGTTTGTAATAATTTGCAAAATCACTGATAATGATAGATTATCCATACGGTATTTCAATCAATAATTTCTGATCGGAATATTTAAGGTTACAATGCATGGTATAGATTATTCAATCTCTTTGAAAATGCACCAGCATCCATCACCGGCTCTCCTTCAATAATACAAGCCTGATCATATAATAAATGCACTAGATCTTTATTTTCCGCCTCCTTCTCTTTCATGCCAATTTCACTAGTGATTTTGCTGATAATTTTATGATCAAGATTAATCTCAAGGATTTTTGCAGTTGCTCTTGCTAGTTGCTTCTGCTCTATTAAATATCTTTCCATACGAATATCCATTGCACCATCACTAACTGTCAGGCATGCAGGGCTTGATGTAAGTTTCTTAGATATCTTTACATCTTTTACCAAATCACCCAAAGATTCTTTAAAATATTTCACAACTTCATCGTGCTTGGAATCTTCTTTTTTGTCCTTAGATTCATCTGCTTTATTATCACTTTCTTTGCCATCAAGGTTAATATCAGATCTAGTAACTGATTTGATATTAACCTCTTTGTAATTACCGTTCACGTTAACCCAGAAATCATCGACAGTATCTGTAAAGAGCAGTACATCAATCCCCTTGCTTAAGAAACCTTCAATTTGAGGATTATCACGTAACTTCTCGGGGTTATCCCCACTTAAATAGTAAATGGTCTTTTGGTCATCCTTAGAATTTGCAATATATTCATCAAGACTAATCATTCTATCATGCAAAGCGCTCCTAAATACGCAAACTTCTAGAAGCTTCTCATGATCGCTAGTTACCTCACACAAACCTTCCTTCAAAGCACCACCAAAATTATTCCAGAACTGTAGATATTCTTCTGGTTTATTTTCTTTCTTCTTCTTAAGCTCCGATAGAACTCTTTTTGTAATAGATTTTTTGATCTTCTCTAAAGTAGGATTATTCTGCAACGTTTGACGGCTGATATTTAGAGGCAAATCTTCGGAATCAATCACACCTCTTAAAAACCTTAAATATTGAGGAATGATATCCACATTCTCATCAGCGATAAATACCCTCTTTATATATAGCTTAACACGGCATTTTCTATCTGGATGAAATAAATCGAACGTTTTAGTAGATGGAATAAAGAGCAGATTAGTAAATTCAACTACCCCCTCATTCTTATTATGCATAGTAATCCATGGATCATCCACAGCATGAGCAACATTCTTATAAAACTCCTTATATTGATCATTACTAACTTCGGATTTTGACCTACGCCACAATGCAGAAGAAGAATTAACTTGCTCCTCTTCACCTTTTTCATCAACAAAAAAGATTGGTATTGCCACATGGTCTGAATAATTTTTAACTATGTGCTTTAAACGAAATGGATCAACATAAGTTTCTTCCTCAGGTTTTATATGTAGTACTATTTCAGTACCTCTGGTAAATTCCCTGTCAGTATCAGAAATTATATACTCGCCCTTACCATCTGAGTGCCATGTATGAACCTTATCTTCTCCTGCTTTTTTCGATGTTACAGTAACTTGATCAGCAATCATGAATGAAGAGTAAAAACCCACGCCAAACTGCCCAATCAGCTGGCTGTCTTTTTTCTTATCACCAGATAATTTATCAAGAAAATTTTGCGTGCCTGACTTTGCTATAGTTCCAAGATTCTCGTTCAAGTCATCACGACTCATCCCGATCCCATTGTCACGAACCGTAATCGTTTTTGCCTCTTTATCAACTTTGATAGTAATCTTAAAATCAGCATCATCTTTGACTAAATCACTATCTGTTTGGCTCAAATATCGCAGTTTATCGCACGCATCAGAGCTGTTAGAAATCAATTCACGCATAAATATCTCTTTATCTGTATATAAAGAGTGAATCATTAAATGTAGAACCTTGCCAACTTCGGCATCAAATTTTTTCTTTTCTTGAGTCATATAATAAATCTATTTTCTTATTTTTCTAAGCTACAGAACATATAGTTACTCAAAAACTATTTTTAAATAGGTGCTTTAAAATTAATTGAAGAAATTTTGTGAATGATTGGTACGCTGGGTGTACATTAATTAACCCCCAAGAAAATTAAGAAATATTTAATAA
>JAOMYS010000052.1 GCA_028372485.1 Rickettsiaceae bacterium
CAAAGAGGAACTTGCCAGAGCCTAAGAATCCGTTGGTGTTGCGGGGGCTAACGTTGGTATTATGAGCAAGATTATCTTCTTCCCCCGATGTAACTTCCGTTTTTGACGTTTTATCGCTCTGCTCTTCTATTTTATTATCAGGCTCAGTATTGAGATTTTCTTCAATAAAAAAAGAATCAGAAGAATTTTTTACAAGATTAGTTCTAGATCTATCTTTTAATTTATTAAAAGGTTCTATTAGTTCTTTAGTATCCACAAGCTTGTGGATACCCCCTCTGTTTTCAATAGCTTTTCTTTGCTCTATTTGAGAGTGATAATCAATATTGTATTTCTCGGTAATATATTCATGATTAGTTTGCGGCTTTAAAGCTGGAACTTCTGATTGTTCTATACCATGGTTATTATAAAAATAGGGCGTCTGTTTCCATACATAGATAATTAGCTGATTATAGGATTTTGTTGTAACAGTTTCTTTGTGTTTATAGCTTCTTTGGACAAGACCAAGCTTTTCTAGTTTTACTAATTTTCTTCTTATAGTTTCGCTGGAGCATCCATGAGCTTTAGCTAGTTCTTTGTAAGAAAGGTAGATACCTTTTGTTTTGAGTTTTGATATATGAATAATTTCTCCATCAACATTCTTCATCTTATTAGGGGTGTACCAAGACCGAAGTGTATCATAATATATATTGATAGCTAAGTAATCAGGATTACCACTGCTATTTGTAATAATGCTGTGAAGTTGAGATTTTCTTGAAAGTGTAAGGTTGTTATCTAAAGGTAGCTTGTTTATAGAGCGATAAACTGCATCTATAACAGCATTGCCTTGATGATCCGAGGAATCTTTCGATGTAACAATGCAACGTTGATTAATTACATTAGTGTTGATGTATTGTTTGTCAGGCTCAATCTGAACGTTAATTTTTATTGTAGGAAAACTATAATTAGTTGAGATGCCTTGTGGTATACTGGTAATGGTATTCATTTTAACCTCATATATTATTGAGGCTAAGACTAAAAACACTTGCTTTTTTCCACAAAAAAAGTAGAATAAAGGTAAGAAAAAGCGTGCGAAACTTATTCTTAAATTAAAAATATTTTTGGTGGTGTTGAGTATCTTTAAGGTCTTAGCACCTCTTTTTTTATCTATAATTCATTTATAATAACAATAGAACGCTAAGAATACGTTGTCAAATACTTTTACAGATTTCTAGCAACGGGGTCATCATAAATTTCAACAATGTTAAAATCTGGATACGCTAATCCTGAATTTTCAAAATAAATTTTGATACTACTAATAATACTAGAATTGTGAGGAGAAAAAGCGGAAAGCATACCTCCGCCCGTCTCCCATCCAGCGATGCTAGTTTCTGGTATACCAAGATCTACTCCGAGTTGTTTTCTACTGCACCTTAAGGCTACTCTAGAAATTTTTAATTGAAATCTTGAAAAGATAACTTTGGAGCTAACCCCAGGTTGGTTCAAATTAAGCTCGATAGAATTATAATGAGAAAAAACAATACCGTGGTTTTGATAGAAATTTTTTAGAAGCAAAGAGGTGCGTGTATTGCAGTTTATATAAGTTAAATTTGAAGTTTGATGTTCAAGTCTAGTAAGGGTTGAGTAATGTATACCAACTCTAGAACTAACATCTTTTAAATGTAAAGAAAGACAGGCTCTGGCAGCCCTTATTTGAAAACCAGTTAACATAATTTACTTAGTATTGTTTAAACTATAATATATTTACCTATATTGACGAGAATACGGTATCATAAAACCACGACACCATGACACCATGATGTCATGAAGAGTTATTTTTTTCTCTTTTTGTATAATCTTTAATCAAATCTATAATTATTTGATTCATTTTTAGGTTTTTATCAAATGCAATTTTTCTAAATTGAGCATAGAGTCCCTTTGGAATTCTAGTAGTTAAAGGCTGTACCGACTCCTTACCTTTTAAGAATGCATAAACTTGCTGATCTTGTGATGAAGTGGGTCTTACGTTTGAGGTAATTGTATCATCCAATCTATCTTTTGTAATAGAGGGGATTTTATTTTTTTTATTTAGAGAGCTAGTCATTAAAAACCTCTTTATATATCTTCTTCATTTCGTCTATTGATTTTTCATCGGATGGTTTAAATTCGATAATTGACAGCCCTTGACCTTGTGACCTTCTTATTGCTACTCTATAAACCAAAGACACTTTGCTACGCTTTATATACTCAAAATCATTTAAAATTTCGTCGCTATCAGTTATTTCAGATTTAGCTGCATGTGGGTTCGGAGCTACTTTATTATATACAATAATTACTTTTAGACCTGGGTTTGTAGTTTTTACCTCTGAAATTATACTATTCATTGTACCAAGAGTCCAAACATCAAAAGAGGATGGCATCAAAGGTATTACTAATACATCTGCTATAGTCATGGCAGCTCTTAGAACTTCGCTAGCAGCACCTCCAGCATCTATTATTATATCACTGTACTTATCTTTTAATGACTTTAATTCATTTCGTATTATCATACCAGGGTTGAGAACCCTACTATCCAAAACTTTTTGACTACTTGCTATCCTTGGATGAATTCCATTTTCATCTCTTCTTGACGCCCAAAAGGTAGAAGTTCTTTGCGGGTCAATGTCGTATAACAAGACATCCCCTCCATCAATAGTTCTGATCGCAGAAAGATTGGTTGAAATTGTTGACTTACCAGTCCCGCCTTTCTCTCCCCCTACCAAGATAATCATAGTCTTACACCAAATTTAGTTATGATACCAAGGTATCATAACCTCAAGGTATTGTAAAGTCACGATATCGTGGGGCTGTAATACCAAGGTGGCTCGTTACCATAACGTCACGAAGTCACGATGTTATGGTATCACGATGTTATGAAACTAGTAGTTAGAGCGACTCTTAACACGCATAATAGTTTGTCTACTTACTTCAAAATTCCTAGCGATAGATGTAACTGTACTCCCAGTTTGTAACTGCTGGACTATCTGATCTTTCTGTAATGATGATAATATTTTTGGACGACCAAATATTTTGCCCTGCGATTTAGCTCTAGCAAGTCCAGATTGGGTGCGTTCAATTAATAAGTCACGCTCAAACTGCGCAACATGATTAATTACTCCCATGGTCATTTTTCCAGCAGAGCTGGTAAGATCAACCCCTCCAAGAGCAAGGCAGTGTATTTTTATACCTATTTTCTCCAACTTAGCAACGGTAGCGCTTACGTCAATAGCATTACGTCCTAATCTATCCATCTTCGTAACTACAAGCACATCTCCTTTTTCCATTTTGTCTAATAGTCGTGTAAAACCCTTTCTTCGAGCTATAGGCATAGAGCCAGATATTTTTTCAGTAATGATACGGTGCTCTTCAATCACAAATCCTGCTGCTTCAATTTCCTTAATTTGGTTTCCTGTTTCTTGCTGAATTGTGGAAACACGGGCATAAGCAAAGGTACGTGGCATAATTTAGTCTAAAACTGTATCAAAAAGGTTGTCCCAAACATAACCTATGTCCTAAACTACGTCAATATAACTTTTGGACATAGCATGAGAGAGTGTCCAAAAACGACCGTTTTTGGTACACTTTTAGTGCAAATAGGCGGTACACTTTACATTAGCACTGACAATCGGAATTATGTGGTAGTTCGCTTTAAGGCAAAAGCTACGAACTTAGTTCGCAAAACACGCATTTTGATATATTAGCAAACATTCTGCTAATTGTCAGGTAAATACTGGAGGGCAGGGTGGCGCTGTCTTTTATTCCCAGCCTGTTTTTGTTGTCAACAGTTCGCTTTTGCGGGTGGAAGGCGAACTATTAAAGTGCACCATCATCAAGGCAGCACTTTTTATATTTCTTTCCAGAGCCACAGGAGCATTTATCATTACGACCAATTTTTAGGCTTGTGATTTGATCGATCTGCGAGCTTGGCAAAAAGAAGCCATCATCAGTCGGATAGATAGTAATAGGCTCGGGGCGTATTCCCATGTTAATTTCTATAGTCTCTATATCACCTGTAAACCAAGTTTCTACCATATCTCTTTTAACTGCTTTGGCGATGTACTGCATCTTATGCTCTGCATTAAATTCTATTAATCGCATCACTATTAATGTGTTGAGGTACGCCGATTCTTCGTTGGTGTCATCTAGTATATTAGTAAATATATCAATAACATATTTTTCTTGCGTCTCGTCACGCATTGCTATGTATGTCATAGATTCAATGGCGAGATAATATCCTCGATCCGTTTGTGACTTGTTTGTAAGAAAGGTAGATAATGGAATCAAAGCATCCTTACCTATTAAAGAAAAAACCTCTGGTAATTCATTTTGACACCATTCATCATCAAAATGCGTATTAAAGCATCCTATCAGTGGCTGTATAGCTTCCACAGCTCCAATCCTTCCAAGGAGTCTCCATGCGTGAACAGGAAGCCAATAGTAATCCTCATCTTCGCTTAAGAAGTAATCAACATTTATTGCTAATTCAATTAATTCTGGAGTATCAGAGCTAGTAACAAGTGATTTTTTATAATAAGATTCATCAGTGACCCATTCAAGAGTACTTGCACATTCACCCAGCGCCCTTAATCTATCAACTAAATTACATGAAGAGGAGGGTTTTTTATTAAGAAATCCCAGCATTTCTTTAAACTCCCAAAGCTCCACGATATAAATCAATAAGATTATCTTCCTCTGCCAGCTGATCCTTATCCTTCTTTTTGAGTTTTAAAACATGTTTTATGATCTTTACATCAAAGCCTAGGGATTTAGCCTCGTTATAGGCGTCTTTTAAAAGCTCAGAAGATTCAATCCTTTCTTCCTCTATGGTTTCAATCTTACTGATAATTTGCTTTAGTTTTTCTGATTCTACTATTTCTGTCATTGCGATATTACTCTTCTGTTTTTACGGATTGTGCCTTTTGTTTTTGTTGTGTCAGTTCTACTGAGTATATAGTCCCAGCTATAATGGATGCATATAGCATTTTAAATGCTAACTCCTTGTATAAAATACTGATTGTTTTACTCATAGTAAAAATATCAAATGCCACATAATAGCTACTCATAATAAATCCATCTGCTAATGCCGAGATAGCCAGTGAGGCAAAAAGGGCTAGGGAAAATTGATAAGTATTTTTAAAGAAGTTAGTTAGGTAAATTGATAGAGAACCAGTAATTGCTAAGGATGCTATAGAAGCTATAGTTATTTTTATAATAGTTGTATCGCTTACCCCCATTATAAAATAGAGCGGTATACTAAAACTAATACCTGTTAATAATACTTTATAAGCATCATTAACCCTATATTGCAATAGATATATATTTGTAACAACGAGTATCCCTGTAAATATTGCTGCGCATTGATAAATGGCTGTTTTTTGATTTATCACAAAACACAGTGATGCAATTATTGAGGTATATATTAAATTCAGTGTATTTGTTTTAGTCATTTTTTCTTACTCCAAAAAATCTAAGTAGGTATATAAACAAATTGATAAAGTCTAGGTACAGTGTAAAGGCAGCCATTATCCCTAGCTTACTATTTGTGTCAGCTCCTTGGTAATACATAGCTTTTAGTTTCTGCGTATCATAAGCAACAAGCCCTGTAAATATTCCAACTCCTATAAAAGATAGCGCAAATTCTACTGCAGGACTTTGCAGCATTATATTTACAAGTGACGCTATGATTAAGCCAATTAGTCCCATATATAGAAAAGAACCCATAGAGGTTAGATCTTTTTCTGTAGAATATCCATATAGGCTCATACCACCAAACATGCTAGAGCAAATAAAGAACGTCTTTGCAATCGATGCTCCAGTATACATAAAGCCAAGAGATGAAAGACTCATTCCCATCAGAGTAGCAAACACCCAGAATAATGTCTGAGCATTCTGGTAGGTTATTCTATTATAGCCAAATGCAAAATACAGAGATATACCAAGAGGAGCAAAACTAATAAGCCAGCCAAGTGGAGTCATGCCAGTTACGTATCCCATCTCCATATTAAACATCAAGCTAGTTAAAGCGGGAATGGAAAATACCGCAAATGCAGAAATTGCAGTAACAGCCAGCGCTCCGCTCATTAGCTGGTATATTCTTAAGAAATACTTACGCAGTCCATCATCATATGCTCTATTAGTTTTGGTAAAAGTAGCATTTCTGTAATCAATCATATAATCCTCTTGTGTACATTGTATAGATACAATCTATAATAATTGTAAATCAATGGCAGATGATTTGCCATGTTTAGTTTGAAGTTCATATTTAATAGCTTGATCATTATTAAGATTTGTGTAACCAGCTTTTTCTACTTCGCTGATATGTACAAATACATCATCGCCACCAGTTTCTTGCTCAATAAATCCATAACCCTTGGCGACATCAAACCATTTTACTTTTCCTGTATTCATAATCTTTATATCTTGTTTTTTTGTTGTTAATTTATTTGGAATTCACGGCATCTTTCAGCTTTTGACCAGTTTTAAACTTTGGTTGATTATAAGCTTTGATCTGTATGGTCTCACCAGTCTTTGGATTGCGCCCAGGTCTTGATGCCATTTTAGATATGCTAAAGTTACCAAAGCCTACAAGGCTTACCTCGTCACCTCCTGCCAGTGCTGATGTTACGCTAGAGGTAAACATGTCGATAGCTTTATTTGCCTCATCCTGAGTGATGCTATGCTGAGTTGCTACGTGCTTTACAAATTCTCCTTTGTTCATGATCTTGTACCTATTTTTGTTATTATTAATATTAAAATTGTTGTTTTTAATACACCTAATTCTAATCTGCCTTCGACTTGTTTTTGAGTATATTATACTTGCCATTAGTCTTTGCCTCAATCCA
>JAOMYS010000053.1 GCA_028372485.1 Rickettsiaceae bacterium
CATGATCTAAAGATTCCGTATAATCCTCGCACTATAGTGCTTCGAATTTACGGAATGACGGGTTTGGTGTATATGTACTATAGGTGCTTCGAGTTTACAAAACTGACAAATTAACTAGCAAAAGACGTTGTGCAAGTAATAGGCTATAAAGGCAACGCCAATAGAACCTTTTGTAAGCTCCATGCGTCCACACTGTCTTTCCGTAAACGACCGCTAAGGGAGCTATACGGAATCTCATACTAGGCGAACCAACCTCCATATTTTAGAGATCTCGTATAACTCGTAAAGAGCTCGCATGCGAGATGATGACAGGTTGGGGAAATAGTAATGCTCCAATTTACGGGATGACGGGCTGACTATTGGCGCACCCGAGAGGAGTCGAACCCCTAACCTTCTGATCCGTAGTCAGACGCTCTATCCAATTGAGCTACGGGTGCTTAGATATTCTTGAAGACAGATTTAGATTCACTATAAAGACTTAAAGTGGCTCCTCGGGCCGGACTCGAACCAGCGACCGAACGGTTAACAGCCGTTTGCTCTACCACTGAGCTACCGAGGAACAGTGCAAATACATACCCGCACACTTATAACAAAAGTTTTCTGTGCGGTCTAGCGTTTTCTTATAAAGAGTAGATAAAAATCTCTTCTAAATAAAGATTACACCTTAACTATGTCACCTAAAATCATCCTAGTTATTAAAATCTTACTTTTAGGTAAATGATTCTTTAGGTGGAATTAATGGCGTTAAGTTATAGTTAATATATTAACTATAACTTAACGCCATTATGAAAAAACTGAGTACAGTTATGGAAATGCGAGAAACCATTTCATCCACTCATAATAAAAAAGGAATGCTTTCATTAGATGGAGGAGGAGTAAAGGGATACGCCATAATAAAAGTTTTGGCACAAATTGAAAAAGCAACTCAAAAACCTGTTTACGAACTCTTTCCAGCAGGAGTTGTTGGAACTAGCATAGGAGGCATAATTGCTGGCTTATTAACGATTCCTAAAGAGGGAGGCAATATACCACATAGTGCATTAGAACTTGAAGAGATATTCCAAGATATAGCAGAAGATATATTTCAAAAATCTTGCTGTCGCATGCTTGCAAACCTACTGTGCTGCTCAGGACCTGCAAAGTACGACGAAAAAACTCTAGAAAAACACCTTTCTAAGTATTTTCAAAAATTTAAAATGGAAGATGCACTTGTACCATTAATTGTCACAACAGTAGAAAATGAAAATTCCGAAATCATATTGCTTGGGTCACATAATAAGTTTAAAGACTGGTCTATGGCAACAGCAATGCGTGCTACCTCCGCAGCCCCTACTTATTTCACACCTGAAACTATAAATGGTAAAACGCTTATAGATGGGGGGCTAGCAGCTAATAACCCTTCTGGCCCTGGAACACGAGGAATAATTAATACAACCAACATAGACAGAGATTCTCTTAAAGTATTCTATGTCAATTTAGAGCATAAGACATCTTTTAATGAGAGTAATGCAATACCAGGATTCGGTATTACTGTAATGAAGAGAATGTTTGCTGCAGCAGAACATCTATCATCTAAAGAGTCAGCAAACATAGTGGGGCAAGAAGATTTTCATGAGTTTGTGATTAATACAGAAACTCCTATTGATCTTGATGATTCATCTCAGGAAACATTTGATCAATTAGCACTATATGCAAAAAAATCTTGGTGCGATCCGAATAATAAAGACTTTATAGAAGCATTGACTGGCAATACACAGCAATATGAGCAAGTAGCTCAATCATTTACGCAAGCCATACAAACTTTAGGAGCGCATAATGATGACAATTACCATCATTATTATGGTCCATATTATGAATAATTTACTTACTTTACTCACTGATTGGTTTACTTTATAGTGAAATTGCGCCTTATATAACTAAGCTTGTATATGAATTTACCTAGCAACCCCAGATTACTGTCATTCTTAAGGGAATTATTCGATACTAACACAGAGTTTGCAAGCTCACATGATGATAATTTTTTTGCTAAATTTCAGGATAAACAAACTCCTAAATTAACTATTCTAAAATGTTCAGACTCCAGAGTGCAAATGGAATCTTTTGACAAAACGCCACAAAATGGAGTTTTTGCCATTCGGAATATAGGAAATCAAATAGTTAATAATGAAGGCTCCGTAGATTACGGAGTACAAGTCTTAAAGACCCCCTTTCTTTTGATTATAGGTCATTCCGGGTGTGGAGCAGTTGAGGCAGCTTTATCATCTAAACCAACAAACATACCATCAATTGATAGTGAACTCAGCGTAATGCAGCTTAAATCAACATGTGAAAAAGATGCAATTATAGAAAATGTAAATTCCCAAATAGCATATGCCGTGAAAAAGTATCAAGCACTAATTGACTCAGACCAATTAACAATCATAGGAGCAGTGTATGATTTCAAAAACGATTTTGAGTTTGGTCATGGAAGAGTCGTTCTAACTAATGTCAATGGAATTACAGACAAAAGTAAGATCAACGAACAATACCTATCCGATATCCCAGATTTGCATTTTTTATGAGCTACTGTTGATGTATAACCTCATGTACTCTAGCGTACATGTAATAATCTTTATGCTCTCCTTCTACAACTTCGTATCGTTTCATTAAGCCTTCACGCTTAAAACCGCATCTCTCTAGAACTTTAATAGACCTTTCGTTATCAATGATTGAAGTTGCTTGGATTCTAACTAACTGTAGCGCATAATCGGCAAATGATAATATTCCTTTTACTGATTTCAACATAATCCCCTTGCCCCAATAATTTGGATTTAAATCATAACTGATATCAGCTCTAGAATTTTGAAAAGACATTACGTTAAACCCAGCAGTACCGATCATCTGATTATTATCTTTTAGTGCAATAGCCCAATATATACTCCTTTTATTAGGAAATATGCTTGCCCAGTATTTTACCTCGGTAAGTGCTTTATCAAAATCTTGAGGCCTATTTTCTTTTGTAAGAAAGCCAGCCATCTCATCCTTGCTCATATAATCTAAGTAGTCCTGAGCATCAGACTCAACTATCTCCCTGAGTATTATGTCACCTAAATCAATTGTTGGAAACTCTCTAAAAAAACACTGAGTATTCATTAACTTTCCTCTTCTTATCTTAACTTCAACGAAGACAAACCAATAAGAGCAAAAATGATAGCCAATATCCAGAATCTTATAACGATCTTAGATTCCTTCCACCCTTTTTTTTCAAAATGATGATGTATTGGAGCCATTAGAAAGACCCTCTTCCCACCTGTTATTTTATAGTAATAAACCTGTATAATTACAGATATTGTCTCCATTACAAAAACTCCGCCAATTATGCTAAGTACTATCTCATGCTTTGTAATAACGCTTATAGTACCCAACACACCACCTAAGGATAAGCTCCCAGTATCACCCATAAATATTTCAGCAGGCTGAGCATTGTACCATAAGAAACCAAGGCTGCTACCGATGATAGATGCACATAGTACGGTTAGCTCTCCTGCATGTGGGACGTAAATTATCTGTAAGTAATTTGCATATATACTGTTTCCTACAAGATAAGAAATCAATCCAAAAGATGCTACTGCGATTGTAATAGTTCCTATTGCAAGACCATCTAAACCGTCTGTAAGATTTACGGCATTAGAAGAACCTATGATGACACACATAGCAAATGGTATATAGAAATATCCTAAATCTATCAAAAATTGTTTAAAAAATGGAAATGCTAATTTTGTAGTATAATCTGATTTAGCGTAATATTGAATAACTAAGAATGCAATAAAGCTGACAATAAATTGCATTGTCAGCTTCGCCTTACCACTAATACCACGATAATTATTTTGCGTAACCTTGGTATAATCATCAATGAAACCCAAAACACCAAACATGATAAGCACAAAAAGACATACCAAAATATAAAGATTGGTAACATCTGAAAAAAGCAATGTAGAGATAATAGTAGATGCAAGAATCATCAGACCGCCCATAGTAGGAGTACCAGCTTTTTTAAAATGGCTCTTCGGCCCATCCTCCCTTATTGGTTGCCCGTGCTTTTGAATATTAGGTAAATATGAGATTAATCTAGGAGCAATAATAAAACATGTAATCATACTAAATAAAATAGCAAGACCGCTTCTGAAGCTAATATATGTAAATAAATTCGCTAAATGAAAATGCTGTGCATATGGCAAAAAAAGATTATAGAACATCACAAACTCCCAAGTGCTTTGCAAGCTTATCAAGCCTTCTAGACCGTGACCCTTTCATTAAAATCATTTCACCCCCTTTTATATAGTCATCTATTGAGTCTATTAGCTGATTTACATCCTCATAATATATTGCCAATATATTATCAGAAAAACTATTTTTTAAATGACCCATAAATTTTCCTACCAAAAAAACTATAGAAACTCCAGAACCTTCTATGTAAGACACCATCTTTTCATGCAATGCTAAGCTATTTTTGCCAAGTTCACCCATATCACCGAGAATTGCGATTTTCTTGTTATTTTCAAATTGAGCGAGATGCAAAAGCGAAGCTTTTAGTGATTGCGGGTTAGAATTATAATAATCACATACTATCTTATAAGACTTACGATTATGCGTGATCTCTTCTATCTTCCCCCTACCCTTAATTGCCTCTATCTGTGACATAACTGAGAATGAGTCTTCTATATTTAAGTTAAGTGCGGTTAAAACGGCAAAAATAGAAGCAAGATTTTCAGCTAAATGAGTTGGTATTATATCATTTATTGTTAATTCAATCTCTTTTCTCCTCAGTTGATATGCAAGCCTTGTATTATCATTGCCTAGTATCTCATGAGAAACCAATTTTACATCAGACTCTTCATGGATTCCAAATGTTTTAATACTATCTAACTTAGAATGATTTGTTATGTTATTAACACAATGCTGATAAACAGCCATATCACGGTTAATAATCGCTATTCCAGTTTTAGGATTTATTCCATCAAAAATTTCGCATTTTGCATCTGCAATTTCTTCGGCTGAATTAAAAAATTCAATATGGCCTTCTGATACGGTAGTAATAATTGCAATATCCGGTCTTACATCTTTGCTTAAAGGGCTTATTTCGTTCTTAGCGTTCATTCCCATTTCAATAATTGCATAATCAGTATCGTCTGGAATAGATGATAATGCTAAAGAAACCCCAAGCTCGTTATTGAAAGTACCATGGCTTGCATAAGTTTTGCCATATGCAGTTAAAACTTTCTTCAACGCTTCTTTCGTGCTGGTTTTACCCACGCTTCCAGTGATTGCTATGAACTTAGCATTGGATTCCTCTCTTTTATACCTGGCAAGCTGATCTAGAGCCTTGCGTGTATCTTTTACTTTAACTAGTTTTTTGTTATCACTCTCAGAAATATCTTTAGATATAATAGCGCAAGCTGCACCTCGTGCTAAAGCATCTTGTACAAATTCATGCCCATCACGATTTCCACTAAGAGCTATAAATATATCGTCCTTTTGTATATCTTTTGAATTAAATTGAACCTTTCTATATAACCTTCCATGATCTGGAATATCTACAGATAATGCTTCTTTCAATTGTTTATCAGTCCAAATCATTATTTTTTTATCCTATAATTTATTAACAGAATATAGAGATTTCTTTACCACCTCAACATCACTAAACTTGATTATTTTACTACCAATAATTTGATAATCTTCATGCCCTTTACCAGCAACAAGCAATATATCATCCTTCTGCATCTTAGTAGCAATGGTATCTGATATCGCATTACCTCTATCTGGAATTTCAACAATATGGGATTTTATATTATCATCCTCCATACCATCTATTATCTCTTTGCGTATCTTGCTGCTATCTTCTGTTCTTGAGTTATCATCAGTGATGATAACGTGGTCTGCAATCTTTGATGCAACTTTTCCCATTATAGGTCTTTTTTTTGCGTCCCTATCACCGCCACATCCAAAAATAACAAATAAATCACCACTTGCTTTTTTTACCTTCTGAAGTTCAAGTAAAGAACTCTCGAGTGCATCTGGAGTATGAGCGTAATCAATAAATATTTGGTATTCATGACTAGCATTTGTCACCCGCTCTAATCTCCCTTTGACAGATCTAAGCTTTGGTAAAACATTAATAATTTTCTCAAAATCTATATTATCAATATTAAGGTTATAAACCAATTTTGCTGCTATTAGTATGTTTGTCGCTTGAAAGGATCCGATAATATCGGTGTTAAACTGATATTGTTTGCCATCAAACTCACATTCTATTTCTTGCCCATCTATTGATGTATCACAGCGAATGATCCTTACATCACCATTCTTACCAACAGCGCTATATGATATGCTGTTCTTATCAAGAAAATCCTTTATATAATCAACACTCATCATTTCTGAATTAATCACTGCTTCACCATTTTGTGATAAATTCCTAGTAAAAAGAACAAGCTTTGTATGAAGGTATTCATCCATGTTTTTATGGTAATCTAGATGGTCTTGCGAAAAGCTCACAAAAGCTGCTGTACCTACTTTAACATCACCTATCCTATATTGATCAATGCCATGGCTTGAAGCTTCAAATGCTACATTATCAATACTTCTGTCCTTAAGTACCTGTAGAATTTTCCTGAATTTTATAGGATCTGCAGTAGTCAAACCACTAATGTCTGGAAAGCTCTTGTCAATTTCACAAGTAGCATCAATGCCAAGTGTGCCAATTGATGCGCTGGAACATCCAAGCAAAGTCAATATCTGATGGACACAGGAT
>JAOMYS010000054.1 GCA_028372485.1 Rickettsiaceae bacterium
AATGTCCAATCCTTATTTCGTTTTGCCGCAAGCCTTTCTTTAATCAATTGATCTATTAGATCGCTTGAAACATCGTGACTATCCAGTAAAGAATTCATTAATCCTAAAAAACGAGCGCACAATAACAAATTACTTGCAGCTTCAATTTTTTCAAAATCAGATTGAGCAGAATGCGCCTGTTTTGCAAAATTATTGATTACAGTTATAGCATTATGGGTATTTAAATCATCGAGCAAACAACGAAAAAAATCTTCTGGCAATTTTTGCGTGGGAGAAATTTCTATCACCTTCAGAACCTCTACGGCTCTATACCAATATGACAGCATCTTATTCATGTCATATATTGCTTTATCGTTATAATCTATAGGCTTGCGGTAATGGCCACTGAGCAAAAATAGCTTTATAACCTCTCCATTAACACCTTTATTCAGCAAATTCTGCACTGTAATAAAGTTACCCAAAGATTTACTCATCTTTTCATGATTTACTGTTAGGAAGCCATTATGTACCCACATCTTTGCAAATTCAGAATTTGGAAATGCCGAACAACTTTGAGCAATTTCATTGGTATGATGGGGAAATATCAAATCAGCTCCGCCACCATGAATATCAAATGTTTTGCCAAGATACTTATAACTCATAGCAGAGCATTCTATATGCCAACCAGGTCTACCAGAACCAAAAGGACTTTCGAAACATGCTGAAGGATCATCATTTTCTTGAACAGGCTTCCAAAGCACAAAATCCTCAGGATGCTTTTTATCAGCATCATTCTCCACTCTTACATTCTGCATCATTTCAGAAAAAGAACGCCCCGATAATTTTGTATAATCCTCATATTTTGTGACATCAAAATACACATGATTATTTGCCTGATAAGCAAATTCTTGCTTTAATAATCTAGTGATTATATCGATCATCTCTTGAATGTGATCGGTAGCTTTCGGTTCAAAAGTAGGACTTAAACAATGCAAAGCACTCATATTGGAATGAAAAAATTGCGTAGTTTTTTCTGTAAGCTCAGAGATTGTTATTTTATCCCGAGATGCTCTATCTATGATTTTATCATCAATATCCGTTATATTCCTAACATACCTAATACTCTCCCGACCATAAAGTTCTATCAGAACACGATATAGTATATCGTATACCACTACAGACCTAGCATTACCTATGTGAGGATGATCATATACCGTTGGCCCACAAACATACATTTTGATCAAATTCGTATCTATTGGTACAAAAATCTCTTTTCTTTTCGTTAAAGAGTTAAATAATACTAGATCCATAATAGTAATTTATTATTGCGATGATATACTACATGCGTCGGCATGAATTTTATACAAAAATTTTTAATAATTAAACTATGAATGAATTATCAGATGAACAAAAAATAAACCAAGTAGAGCAAAAAGTGATCATGCAAATGATCACTTTCAGCGTTATAATTATAGTTGTAATACTCACTCTTGTATCTTTTATAAGGATATATTCCAATAAAAAGACTAGGGTTCTGAAAGATATGAAAACAGAATTTTCTCTATTGGAAACCGTGCTGATAGATCATCTGAGTTATTCGGAATATTTCATTAATATCATTGATAAGAATATCCAAAGAAATCCTAAAAATCTCTCATACATTCATAATATTTTAAAAGATCATTACACTTCTCAAGATTTCAATATGCTTTTTGGTTGGAGAAAATATAGCTGGATAAATGACAAATTTTTAGAAGTAGTTACCAATACTCAAGGGATAGTATCACATCCTAAACCAGCTGATTTTGTAAAAAAAATTGTTAATAACTCCAAAACAGCAAATGAGGTAAATATAACTTTTCATACAAGCCAGAACATAATAAAAGGTAATAGTTTAAAAATTATTGATACCATCTTTGACAAAAACGATAAATACCTAGGAGCAGTAGTTCTAAGTTATGATATTGACACTATGATACAGAGTCTAAATAGAAGGAAAAAAAATTCTAGTACTAACTTTGTAATCTTGAATCAAAAACTAGAGATGGTAGCACAATCAAAATCTACGATTAATAATGTTATCAATTATAAGGGGGAAATTGATTATCACCTAAATAATGTATTAGAAAAAAGAATCTCTAGCGCAGAGAGTGCAAGAACATCATCTTATTTAGATATGATGAATGGGGTAAACTATTTTGTTGGCTCACTACAAGGCGTACCATTCACTATCATAGTGAATATAGATAATGACATAATAAAAGCAGACATAATTAATAGTATTACTAAAAAATTTGTTGAGGTTTGTATTTTTGCATTTTTTTGCTTATTTGTTGTAATTGCCATATATAAAAGAGAAACATTTTTACGATCAAAAGCAGAAAAAGCAATGGTGGTCGCAAATAATGCAACCAAAGCTAAAACGAATTTTTTAGCTTTTACAGCTCATGAGATTAGGTCTCCTTTGGGTTTTATATTAACTGGCTCTGAATTAATGACAAAAGAGCTCATAGGAAAGTTACCAGAGAAATACAAGGAATATTCAACTGGTATCTATAATAACGCCAAAATTATTCTAGATTTTATTACAGACATACTTGATGAGAATCAAATTATGGAAGGGAAGTTCAAAATAGTAAACACACTAGCAAACGTACCAGAAATCATAAATGAAGCAATAAGAGTAAATGTAGCAAGATATAGCAATAAAAAAATTAACATCTCTTCGGACATAGAAAAAAAACTCCCTCTTTTGGTATGTGATAGAAGAAGAATATTGCAGATAATAGGAAATTTAGTTAGTAACAGTATCAAATATTCAAGCGATAATTCTACAATTCAGATTGCTGCGAAGGTCATCAATGAGGGTATGGAGATTAAAGTAATTGACCAGGGGATAGGTATGAATCAAGATGAAATTCCAATTGCTCTTAGCACATATGGAACAATACATAATAGACACTTTGACTCCAGTAATTCATATGGTCTAGGGCTACCTATAGTCAAAATGCTATTAGATGCTCATGACGCTAACCTGCATATCGAAAGCAAGAAAAATGTCGGTACGACTGTTAAAATCATTTTTCCAAAGTACAAATTGATTTACGATGCAAAACAAAATTAATAAACTAAACATGGATTACGATAAAACAAACTTATTGAGCAAAATAAGCAGAATACCTTTTATCATTCCTCTTACAGTATCTATTCTCTGCATATATAGCTTTATTTTGTTATATTCTGCCTCTGGTGGTTACTTAGCACCTTGGGCACTAAAACAAATCATTGCGTTTTGTATCTTTATGCCAATATCAATATTGATTGCAATATTAGATTTACGGTTGATATATCATTTTGCTTATTTCCCGTATTTGTTTACCCTGATATCCCTCATAATAGTAGAGTTCATGGGCAAATCAGCGATGGGAGCAACTAGGTGGATAGATATGGGAATTGTTTCTATACAACCATCTGAACTGATGAAGTTATCACTAATATTGATGCTAGCAAAATATTTTCACGACAACCATAAATATCAATTTCACAAAACTAGCGTCATTATACCAATAATTGCATCACTATTACCAATAATTCTTGTGATGAAGCAACCAGATTTGGGAACGGCAATAGTGATGAGCGCAGTTGCAATCACAATATTTTTCGTTGCAGGCACAAGATTAATATATTTTGGCATTTTATCCTTTATAGGAATGGCTACGTTACCTCTTGCATGGTTTGCAATGCGTGATTATCAACGGAACAGGGTTCTCACATTTTTAGATCCAGAGAGAGATCCGCTAGGAGCTGGATATAACATCATCCAATCAAAAATTTCTATTGGATCTGGAGGCTTATTGGGGCGTGGATTATTCAATGGAACACAAAGCCAGTTAAAATTCTTACCAGAATATCAAACAGATTTTATTTTTTCGTTCTTAGCAGAAGAACTAGGCTTTGTAGGGGGAGTTATCTTAATCATTCTATATACTGTATTAATCATTAGCTCTTTATCTCTTGCTACACATTGTAAGTCAAACTTCGCAAAATTTATAGTTACAGGAATTATTACACTATTTTTTATCCATATTTTTATAAATATAGCAATGGTTATGGGTTTACTTCCTGTAGTTGGTATACCGCTACCTCTTATTTCTTATGGAAGAACAATGATGGTATCAATGCTAATCGGGTTTGGTCTTATAATGAATGCAGCAATTAATCAGCGTACAAATATTTAACTATGTATAAATTTACTTCATCACTAATGATTTCATCTGCAACAATATTTTATTTATTTATTTTGCTTTTATTACCATTTCAGTGGTATCAGATTGGAGTTTATAAAAAAATATTCCCAGCACTTGATCTGATTATCGTTTATTACCTAAGTACTCACAAAAAGATGACTTATTTCTATTTATTTGTAATAGGGTTGATGATAGATCAGCTTTATTGTTTTCCCATAGGATTAAGTTCTATAACTTTGATAATTTCTCACTTCATACTTCTTGTAATTAGTAAATGGCTTACATTGAAAGATTACGTAACTAACGTAACTATGTTCTGCCTATATAGTGTATTTGTGACTGGTTTCAGATATTTACTAATCACTATTGGTAGCACACAATATATGGAAAATAATTCCATATATTTTTATCTTCTTACAACAATATTCGCTTATCCTGTCATTTGCTTTCTAATCGAAAAGCCTATAAAAATGATTTCTTCTGTAAAGAACCACAGCTATGTGTAGGTCATATCTATGAAATATAAACAATTAATAACTAGAAGAATATTTGTAATTTGCATAGGAAAGATTGGTCTATTATTTCTGCTTATAGGTCGTATGTTTTTCATGCAGTTCCTCAAAAAAGATGAATATAAAACATTATCTGATAAAAATCGTATTAAAATACTAGTACTTAACCCCACCAGAGGAAAAATTTTTGACATAAATCAAAAACTAATCGCAGAGAACAATGTTTGCTTTCGCTTAGCCTTGGATAAAAGCATAAGTAATAACTTTCTATCTGAAGTGGAGTTTATTGTAAAAATTCTTGATCTTGATGAAGAACGAATTAAATTGATTAATAAGAAAGTCAGAAAAGGAGAAAGGCGAGTCCCTATCACCATCATAGACTATTTAGACTGGAAACAAATAGCAACAATTGAAGAGCTCAAAGGGGAGTTGCAATCAATTTTTATAGATACTGGATTTGATAGATATTATTCATCCAGCCATGCAACTGGACATTTGGTAGGATATTTAGGTAGTTTTCAAGAAAAAGATAAACTCACACATAATTTTGCTAGCAAAAATTTTAAACTTGGAAAAAGTGGAATAGAACATCACTACGAAAACAAGTTATGCGGTGAATTTGGCTATAATCGTATTGAGGTCAATGCTCATGGAAAATATGTGAGGGAATTAGGACAAAATCCTAGCTCTTCTGGTGAAGATTTACATCTAAATATAGATTCAGAGCTACAGCAAAAAACATTACCATATCTAGATCCCAAAGGATGTAGTGCTATAGTAATGAACTGTCAAACTGGTGCTATCCTGATCTCTCACTCTACTCCCTCGTATGATCCTAATAAATTCAATCATTTATCTACTAAATACTGGAATAGCTTAATTAACGATCCTTATAAGCCTTTGATAGATAAAACTATTCAAAGTTCATACCCCCCTGGTTCAATCTTCAAAATCATTACCATACTTGCCGCATTAGAGCACGGCATAAGCCCAGATCATAAAGTCGAATGTACTGGAAAACCAGTGCTTGGAGGTAATCGCTTTAGATGTTCAAAAATCAGCGGTCATGGCAGCTTAAGTATGATTGATGCAATAAAACATTCTTGTAATAGCTACATATACGATATCGCTATGCAAACTGGCGCAGATAAAATTATAGAAGTAGCTAGAAAATTTGGATTTGGCGCAAAAACAAATGTTGATTTACCTAGAGAGCTTTGTGGCTTTGTGCCAGACCCTGACTGGAAAAAAAAGAAACATGGCGAGAGATGGAGCATAGGTGATACTTTAAACCTTGCGCTCGGTCAAGGATTCATGCTTGCAACTCCTATGCAGTTAGTACGATTAATTGCTGCAATTGCAAGTAATGGCAAATTATTCACGCCTCAGATAGTAAAAAATGAACCACAATATACTCAAATAGATATTAAGCAAGAACATCTTGACGTCATTAAAACAGCGCTTTATCACACAATAAACAGCCCCGGAGGAACTGGATATTTAAATCGTATCGATTACAAATCAATGCACATGGCAGGAAAAACTGGTACAGCACAGGTACGTGCTAAAAAAAATGCCCATGATAATTTAAATAGAAAAGATATTAATCGGGAGTATCGTAATCACGCAATCTTTTCAGGTTTTGCACCATTTAGTGATCCGAGATTTGCAGTATCAGTATATTATGATCACGGTGGAGGCGGAGGTAGATCAGCAACACCTATAGCAAAAAAGATCTTAATTGATGTTATGTCTAAATATTTGTAAATATAGCTACATTGACACTATAAATCCCCGACAACCCAGGGTTATTAACTTCAAATAAAATACAACTAAAAGAAAAATTATGTCTTGCAATATTGATTTATATCTCATACTAATTGCCCACAGTTGCTGAATTTATATCGTTCCTATGTTTATTAATACTACCACTTCTTGTGTTATTGGATTTTTACTTCTTAACCTATTAAT
>JAOMYS010000055.1 GCA_028372485.1 Rickettsiaceae bacterium
TGAGGTTAGAGCCAGAGAAATCAGTATTGTTTAGTTGAGATTTTTCAATAATTACATTTTGAAAGTCTGAATTATGAAATTTAGTGTTTTGTAGATTACATTCACTAAAATTGACTTCTTGAAAAATAGTACCGCTGAAGTCTAATCCAGAAAAATCTAATCTAAAAAAATCTCCAGTTATTTTAGGGCCTTTAGAGATAGATGATATAATCTGTACATTCTGCTCTTTATAGTAATGATTTTTTATGTATTCATTAAAATTTATAACATTCCCAGATCTGACACTCTCCCTATATCCATTAATGTCTTCTATAGTTGCTTCATGTTTTTTGATGCTTATATCTAAATCTTTTTTTAGTTTGTATTTGATTTCATCTATTGATTTCATCTTCGATTTATTAATTCGTTAATTATATTATTAATAATATAACGTATTGTTCTTTATAACAATTTTATATTCTTCTTCTTTTTGTTTTTTGCTCTTCACTGAGTTTATTAGGGTAGATCAATAAACTTATACAACCAAGTGTGTGGATTGTAAGAAGTGCACTGCCTACGTAACATTTTACTTTTTTTTATTACAAAAACATGTCTTAATAAAAGATATACAAATTAACTATCGTTGGTGTGAACATGACTGGAATAGAGGAAGATCAGGCTATATTGGAAAAGAGTAAGGTTACATTACAAGAAGAAAAAGCCGCATATAAGAGTAACTTTAATGAACTGAACAAAACTTCTATCAGCATAAAAAAAGAAATTGCCAGCAATAATTTATTACAACGAAATTTTAAAAAGGAGAGCTTGAGATTGAAAGAACTAGGAATAGCAGATCTCAAAAGAATAGAGAAGGAGATTGACGATAATAATATAAACATTATCTCGAAACAAACGGAGATACAAGGTTACAGCAAAGTTTTGGAAGGAGAGCTGAAAAAAATAAATGTTGGAAATGAAAAGATTAAGGAAGGAGAGGGAGATTTAAAAAAACTGAAAATAAATCAATTGGAAGCAGAGAATCGAGCAATTAAAATCGCTAAAAAAATTACTCAAGAATCGTCAGATAATATAGAACGAAGAGATGGTAAAACTGCAAAAAATAATTATAAAGCACTGTTTGCAAAACTTATGAAAAAGAAAAATAAGTTAGAGCAAGTAGATGGTGAAGCTGTACAAAATAATGATCAAGCAGATTTTAACAAATTTATGAAAGAGAAAGATGAATTAGATAAATCCATTAATGGGTTAGAAGGACAACTATTTTCCCTTAGAGAGTCTAATGAAGCGTATAGTAATTATGCGTTAGAAATAAAAAAGGAAAAAGAGCAGTCAGAGACATTATTGAAGTCATATAAAAAGGACATACCTAATCTTATCGCAAAAAAAACAAATAAGATTAAACTAATAGAGAAACATAATATAGAACAACAACAATCTCTTGATAAGATTAAACAAACAATAACAAATAGCGACTTTAGTGAAAAAACAAACAAAAATAACGCTGCTATAAGAGAAGCAAAAAATAGTATCAGCCTGGTAGAAAAAAATATTTATGATCTGGATCAAAAGATTGCAATAAATAAATTTTTGATAGATATACATAATAATGTTGATGTAGAGAAAAACCTAGAAGATTTAGTTACAAAAAATTTGTTAGTGCGGAGTAGTAGAGATGCGGAGTCAAAGATTGCGTATTTTAGGAGGAATGGCAAAGAGAAAGAGATAGAGGATTTTCAAGAATTTGCAAAATATATCTCTCAAGGACCAGAAAAGGCTAAAGAGTATAAAGAATCTGCAGAATATATAGATACGCAAGTTTCAAAATATAAAGACAAAGGTGAAAATACTAAAGGAGTAAAAGAAGTAATGAATTACGCTATGTCCAAATATCAAGCATTACCTAGTTGGAATAGGGGTAATAATAAAGGTATAGTAGAAGGCACCATGGCTCGTAAGAGTGAAACTGATAGATTATTCAAGTCTTTAGAATCATCAAGAGGAGACAAAACTGCTGAAGTAGCAGAAAATCAAGGATATTTAGATATATTAGCAAGTATTACATTAGAAAAGACAAAAGAAAAGCAGGTGATAGGAAATGATGTTGGATATGTAGATACTAAAATAAGTGAATATGAATTAAATGACAAGAAGACTGTACCGATAAAAGCTGTTGTAAGTAAGATGGAGAAATTGCTCCCATATTGTCTAGGTAATGATAACAAATTACGCACTACTAGTGACTTTATCAAGGAAGCTGAAGTGCAGTTTAAAGGTCAAGGTGATTATGCTCAGGAAAAGAAATATGCAAAGGCTCTAATGGGGATTATAAGAGAATCAGAGAGTAAATCGCCAAAAGGAATAAGGCTTATGTTGCACAAGGTAAAAGAAAATCTTGGATTGGGAGTTAAAGGAGACATAGAAAAAGTAAAAGGTGAAGATAAAGCTCAACTTAAAGAAATACGAGAATCTATCCGGAGAAATAGGGAGCAGAAAGGTGAAAATTCTAAAGGGTTGATGGATACGTTGCAAAAAATTAAGGCAAATAAAAATAACTCTAGAGGGGGAGGTTGATAGGCTCGGGAAGAATTTTTGTAAAAATTCGTTTGTGGGGTGACTTCAGGGTTTTCTGAAGTTCAATAACAATGTAGAAAACGTCATAAATTTTGACTTTCATGTATTATTCCAATAGTTCAGTTAAAATAATGGTGTTATATCTCTAACTTATAAGCTATAAGAGGGGCAAAAAATAGGTTTGACTTTTATACAAAGCGTTTATATAATCTCGGATCGAAGTAGCTCTTACTTACTAGTGTGTTTTAGAGTTTTATGCTGCTTTTATTAAGATAGATAATCTTAAGTTTTAAAAAATAATAATAGATTTTAGACAGGTAAATCTCAGGTGACAAGAATTGTTAAAGCAAAATATAAGGCTAGTAGAAGGTTAGGTAAAAGTATTTGGGGAGATGGTAAAGATCCTTTTCATACTAAAAATTATCGTCCTGGGCAGCATGGTGCAAATAGCAGGGTAAAGACATCCGATTATGGGCTGCACTTGCAAGCTAAGCAAGCCGTGAAATCTCACTATGGTCCTATTACTGAGAAGCAGTTTAGAAATACATTTGATCTTGCTGAGAAAATGAAAGGTAATACTGCTGAAAATTTTGCAGGTCTTCTAGAGAGAAGGTTGGATATGGTTGTGTATAGACTGAATCTTGCTCCTACGATTTTTGCTGCAAGACAGTTGGTCTCCCACGGCAATGTTAGGTTGAATGGTAAAAAAGTAAATATACCTAGCCAGCGCTTAAAAGAAGGGGATAAGCTTGAGCTTAAAGAGTCTGCAAAAACGATTGCTGTCTACATGGAAGCTGCTCAAAAACAGGAAAGAAATGTTCCAGAGTATCTATCTGTTGATCCTGCTTCTATGTCTGGAGCATTCGTCAGAGTTCCTATGATTTCTGATATTCCTTATCCATTTGATCCAAGTTTTGGAAAGATTATTGAGTATTACTCACGCTAAGCTGTATATTTCATTCATATAGATGTTTTTTTGAGCAATGTACTCTGACGGGCTTATAGATGGAGCCTAAAGAAGTGGTTCGCTGCATAGAGTTTGGGGCTTCTACTATAGTCAATTTATTTTGAATTGGAGTATGCGGTTCTAAAAATTTAGAAGGTCGTATACACAGTGTCATTAAACCGCAAGCGATCCAGCCGTTCTATGTCATTTCTCATATGAATTTTTTCTATTGTCGTTCCGCACGTGACCTTCATTCCATTGTCTTTTCGTAAGCGACTGCTAAGGGAGCTATACGGAATCTCTTCAACTGCAGAGCCAGACCTCTATACTTCAGATATCTCATATAACTCGTAAAGAGCTCGCATGCGAGTGACATTGAAGAATAGTAATGTTCCAATTTATACCGATGACACATGCTGGAGAAACAATAAATCAGATTTAGGACCTATGACTCTAGAGTTTTTTAGGTGCTTAATAGTCATGCAACAACGCCGTAGTTCTACGAAATAACAAAGTGTATTGGTATGCCCCTTTTTTATAAAATATATCTTTAGAATTTCTGAAAGAGCGTAATCTTACAATACAAATTGCTTTATACTATGAATACAAAGGATTCAAGATAGTTAAAAGCTGCTTGGAGTTACAAAAGTGTGACTTAAAACTAACTTAAAGGCGATCAAATTTAACTGATATAATTAATTGCCTGTATTAATTATGATTTTATGTTGTACAGTTGGTGTTCTAGGTGTTAAACCTATATGACTAGTGTTACATAAAAAAAGATAGTCTTTGTGAAAAAAGTATTAATTGTTGAAGATAACAGTCTAAACTTAAAATTATTTCATGATCTGCTAGTTGCAAAAAAATGCGAGGTTGTTGTTTCCAAGGATGGAGTGGGAATAACAAATATCGTATTAAAGGAATTACCAGATGTTATTTTAATGGATATTCAGCTGAATGGACTTTCTGGTATAGATCTCATAAAAGAACTAAAAAGTAATGTTGCTACAAATCATATTCCAATTATTGCAATTACAGCATTTGCAATGAAACATGATGAAGCCACTATTTCAAGTTCTGGTTGTGATTTATACCTTTCAAAACCAGTGTCAATCGATCTTTTTTATAAATCAATTGATAAATTTATAGACCTTACCCCAATAAGTAATAATGACAGCCACAGTATTAGTAGTAGATGATAAAGAGTCTAATGTAAAATTGTTGCAAGCAAAATTGCTTCAAGAATATTACACAGTCTTAACTGCAAGTAATGGCGTAGAGGCGCTCAAAGTCCTAGAAGAAAATAAGATAGATATAGTATTGCTAGATGTGATGATGCCAGAAATGGATGGCTTTGAAACCTGCAAAAAAATAAAATCTAACCCTGAAACAATACATATTCCAGTGGTAATGGTGACTGCATTGTCTGGTAAAGAGGATAGAATCAAAGGATTAGAGTCTGGAGCGGATGAATTGCTTACAAAGCCAATTGATGATATAGCTCTAATGGCCAGAGTAAAATCTTTAGCACGCATCAAGCTTGTAATTGATGAGCTAAAACTCAGAAATAATACTAGTGCTGAGCTTGGTGGAGAAGTCATTGAATTAAAAGAAAATTTCTCTGATAGTAAAATTTTGCTTATAGATGATGATGTAATTCAGGCCAAGAACATAACCTCATATCTAGAAAGCATTGCAAAGCAAATCAGAGCTCTAACTACCCCAGAGGATATAGATACTCTTGGCTCATTTATTCCAGATTTAGTAATAATTAGCTGTCAAATTGATGCTGAAGACCCTTTAAGAATAAGTGTTATGCTAAGATCTAAGCCAGTTTTCAAAAATAGTGTTCTTATGTTCCTTGCGGAAGAGGAGAATGTCAAAACTACTGTAATGAAGGGAATGGAGCTTGGTATTAATGATTATTGTATCACGCCAGTAGATGCAAATGAATTGCAAGCACGGGTAAAAACTCAGCTAAGAAGAAAGCAATATCAGGATACTCTACGCTCTGTTCTTGAAGAAAGTGTTGATCTTTCAACAAAAGACGGTTTAACAGGGTTATTCAATCGCCGATATTTTGATATACATATCAAACAGATGATAGAAAAAATTAAAAATTCTGAGCGGACAATGTCTATGATGATATTAGATATGGATCATTTTAAAAAAGTAAATGATACTTATGGACATCCCGCAGGTGATGCAGTTCTTAAAAAACTTGCCCAAACCCTTAAATCTTCTTTTAGGGTGACAGACCTTATAGCACGGTATGGGGGAGAAGAATTCGTAGTGTTATTGAGTAATGTCGACATAAAGCAAAGTACAGAACTTGCTAAAAAAATAAGAAACGCAGTAAGAGAAAATGACTTTATTATCCCAGAACATAAGAAGCCCTTGAAAAAAACTGTTTCTGTGGGTGTAGCAGAATTTGACCCTAAAGAATCACTAGAAGATTTTATTATGCGTGCAGACAAAGCTCTTTATAAAGCCAAAAATTCGGGAAGAGATAAAGTAGTTGCTGGGTAGTATTATAGAGAATACCTTTCACTCAAAAGAGGAAGGTATTCTCCTTCCTCTTTTTTAAAGTCTTATAGCAAATTTTAGAAATTTACCATAATCTTACAAGAAGCTTGATGACCTAAATACTTATTATCCATATAAGCATCATAACTAGCTCCATACTCCATGATACCATCTTTAATACCAATAGTAGCACCCAAATTAGTAGAAATATCCTTACCAGATTTACTACTATCACTAGTAGGCATAGGTTTTGTAGCACCGTTTAAATACGCTTCTACTGCAGGATTCTTTCTTTTGAATTTATAATTTGCAGAAGCATGAATTTCTGGTGTTAGAATTAAATCATTTACTTGAAAAACCCTCGCTAAGCTCGCACCTACAATACCTTCAACATTATCGAAAGAACCTACGCTGACTGAAAGGTTTCTACGATCAGTGCCAGTCTCATCATATTTGAATGACTTAATCTTCGAATAATTCACGCCAATTGTTGGAGTAAACGTAATATTCTTAGCTGTAGATGTATATCTATAGCCCGTTATCAACTCGCCGCCATAAGTGATCACATCGTATTTTGCAAATGCTTTTTGGTCTAAGTCCTTATTCACAATAC
>JAOMYS010000056.1 GCA_028372485.1 Rickettsiaceae bacterium
GATTTCCTTTCCTTCGAGTGTTTTACCCTGTTCCACTCTCTAGCAGAATACAAAGACAGACTTGTGGAATAACAGTGGAATAACAGTGGAAGAAAATTCGTATACAAAATGACGTAGGACGGGCGAATCGTTTACGGTTTAGACATTGCATACTACGAACTTTTTAAATTTTTAGCAAAGGCTTGAACTCTTTTACAACTTCAGTATATAGCTTAAGTTTAAATGGTATAATATTTGTAAGTAGCTGATCAAAATCCATCCACTGCCATTCTTTGAATTCTGGGTGCTTAGTTTGTATATTGATATCTTTATCTGAACCGGTAAACTTTATTAGAAACCATTTCTGTCTTTGACCACAATATTTTCCGCTCCATAATTTTGGTATCAAAAAATCTGGAATACGGTAACTATACCAGTTTTTGCTTTCTGCAATCACCGTACCTTTATTCGACCCGATCTCTTCTTCCATCTCACGAAGTGCAGCACTACTTGGTGTTTCGCCAAGATCTATACCGCCTTGTGGCATTTGCCAAGCTTCTGAATCTAACCGCTTTCCAACAAACACTTTGTTACTCTGATTGATTATCATCATTCCTACGCCTTGCCTAAAGGGTAAGGTATGATTTTTTCTTATAGTTAATTTTCTATCACCCATGCTCTTGCACTGTATTTTTTTGTAGTTTGGAAATTGGCACTAACTCAACCCCATGTTTTGTTAACATTTTATACCATTTTTTTATGGTTTCAATAGTGATTGGAAAACCATTAGCATATCCAAGTGCTGTGCCATTTTTTTTAGCAATTTCTACAAGATTCTCTAGCTGCGCTGTTATAAACTCTTCGTCTTGTTTTGTATCTATTATTAAGTCTGGATTAATAATGTTACTATTAGTCTTTTTGCTATTTATCGTATTTTTTGCCGTGCCTTTACCAAAAACTAGAGATAAATTCCTAGTGTCAAGAGCTTCATGCAGCATGTCTAAGGATTTAGTATTACTTGTGAAAATTTCCTTATAGCTAGAATATACACCATCATAGTTTGATTGAGAATTTAATATTGCATCCAATCTTGATAGATTTTCTGTATTAGATAAGTTACTACTTAAGCTATATTTCTTTTTTTTATTAGGAATATTATCACTAGCAAGTGGTAAATATAGATATATTTCATAACCTTCTGCTTTCGCCTTATGTAATAAAGGTTTTAGGTTATTGGTATAAGGTAAGAAACCGAATCCACACTCTATTGGTAATGTCATTGCAGACTCTGTGGATTTGCGATTAATACCAAGATTGGTAACGATGATTGCAATTTTGGGCTTCGAATTGTTACCATACTTGGTTTGATCTTGTGCTGTAGTATTTATTGTAATATCAAAAACTGATTCAGATATTGTATTATTTTTAGGAGTTTGCGCTTTATTGCGCACTAGCTCTGTCAATTCTTTATCGAGTAATTTTGAAACTTCTTCTTTTGTACCTTTAGCTCCAATATAATTTGCTTTGACTTCATGATTTATATTGGAAGGTAATTCGTGTATATTATACGCCCTATATTGTGCAAGATCCGTTGCCTTATTAATCTGGATGGGTCTGGCTGATAAAAACCAAAACAATATTACAGCAAAAAGCAGAAGTGCTAGTAAAGTATTAAGTACTATTAAAAATCTTTTTAAAACATGCTTGTCGCTAATCATTGATCAATTTTATTACCTATAATCAATCCACGAATTAAATCATAAGCTCTTGCATATTGATAATCTTCCTTGTATTTCTTAGACATTTCACGCTTCTCTTCTTTCTTTTTTTCATTTTTCCCTTTATCGCTACTGTTTTCTTCTGACTTTTCGTCATTATTATATTTCTTCAGGTAACTTTTTACAGATGAGCTAGTAAAGGCAGGATTCTTTTTATCATCCTCTTTTTTCGCATATTCGACTTTAGCATTTTCTATAAAAATATCTGGTTCAACACCAGTAGCATTTATTGATTTACCATTTGGCGTGTAATATTTAGCAGTAGTAAGCTTCATTCCAGCACGGTCATTGAGCTGTATGAATTTTTGTACTAATCCCTTGCCAAAAGATGTTGTGCCCACAACAACAGCTCTCTTATGTTCCTGAAGTGCTGCTGCAACAATTTCTGCAGCAGAGGCGCTTCCTGAATTGATTAATACTACTACTGGTATTTTAGGAGCTTTTTGTACAAATTTTCCCGCAGAGATAGTTTCATTGTCCTTAGAATTTTTTCCTTTCACAGAAACAATTGTGCCTTGATCTATAAAATATTCTGATATTGCTACTGCCTGGTCTAGCACTCCACCCGGATTATTTCTTACATCAAGAATTATACCACTCAATTTTTTCTTCTTCTTGCTTAGAGTTTGCTCTATGTCCTCTATAGCTTTTTTCAAAGCTACTGTAGCTTTGTTATTAAATGCAACAATTCTTATATAACCAATTCCAATATCATCTTCTTCCTCTATTTCAAATTTGACTGGTTTGATCTTAACAATTTCTCGTTTTAGCTCAATTTCTTTTGTAGTCTGCTCATCTTCTTTAAGCACAAGCAAGTTCAAGCTAGTACCAGGTTCACCCCTCATTTCTTTCACGGCTTTATTAAATCCCATATTAGAAACTAGCTGCCCGTTAACACCCACTATATAGTCGCCAGCATTGATTCCTGCATTATATGCCGGTAAGTCATCAATCGGCGTTATTATTTTGATAGCACCACTATCGTAAATGATTTCCACGCCTATTCCCCCAAATTCACCATCTGTATTCGTTAAGAAAAACTCAAGATCATCATCTGTATAATATCCAGAATAAGGGTCAAGTGATTTCAGCATGCCATTGATTGCCTCATCTACCATTTCCTGATTATTTGACTCTTGAACGTACTCTTTTTCTATGCGATTGAACACTTCCTGAAATTGCTTGAAATACTCTCCATGAGAAGGTAATGCTGTATTGTTTTTTGTATTTTGATTAACTTGTATTGTATCAGCGCTAGTTTTTGCATCCTGTGCTAGGGATGAGGAGCTAATAACGAACAAAAATATTATTTGTAAAATCACGATTAGTTTTTTGGACATATTGGTTATTTTATTTTTTATAAATGATAAAATCTTTTTCATATATATAACTCTGCATTTTCAATAAGTGCATGTTTCTGTATGAATTGAAATCTTTTTTCTGGTTTTTTCCCCATAAGATTATCTACCATAACATCTGCATTTGCAAAGTCACTAATATTTACTTTATGCAACATACGAGTTTTGGGATTCATTGTTGTTTCTTTTAGTTGTTTTGGTGTCATTTCTCCAAGACCTTTAAAACGCCCCACTTCTATTTTCGCTTTGTTTTTGGATAATTCTTTAAACAATTTATCTTTTTGTTGGTCGTTAGACGCATAATATGTGCTACTTCCTTGCGTTAAGCGATATAAAGGGGGTTTTGCTAAATATAAATGCCCATTTTCTATTAATTTTCTCATATGCAGATAAAAGAATGTCATTAATAGTGAAGCTATATGCGCACCATCTACATCCGCATCTGTCATGATAATTATTTTCTCATAACGTAAATTTTCTTCCGAGTATCTATCTTTTGACCCGCAATTAAGTGCTATTTCTAAATCCGACACTTCTTGGTTTGCTGATATTTTTTGCATAGTAGCATTTGCTACGTTTAATATTTTTCCTCTAAGTGGTAGTATGGCCTGCGTTTTTCTATCCCTAGCTTGCTTTGCAGATCCACCAGCAGAGTCGCCTTCCACTAGAAATAATTCTGTACCCTTTGCGCTAGTATTTGAACAATCAGCAAGCTTGCCAGGGAGGCGCAATTTTTGCGTTGCTGTTTTTCTACTGACATTTTTTTCGTTCTTACGACTAAGGCGATATTCTGCATTGCTAACAAAATGTTCTATTAGCTGAGAGGAAGAATCCTTATTACCACTTAGCCAATGGTCAAAATGGTCCTTTACCAAATTTTCAACCTGCTTTGCTACTCCATTTGAAACCAGCTTATCTTTAGTCTGTCCTTGAAATACTGGGTCTTTAATAAAAATCGAAAACATTATGCAAGCAGACTCCATAATATCATCTATGGTAATTTGTGATGCCTTTTTATTCCCAGCCATTTCACCGTAAATTTTAACCCCTTTTGATAAAGCTCCCCTTAAACCTTGTTCGTGTGTGCCGCCCATAGGGGTTGGAATAGTATTACAGTAAGATTTTACAAAGCTTGAACCTTCATACCAGCAAATTGCCCATTCGACTTTAACTCCAGACGAGTTGATACTCAGATCACCCGAAAAAATATTATTACCAATGATTTTTCTCTTTTCTAGGTGCGAATCTAAATAATCTAAAATCCCTCTTGGAAAATGTATTACATCATTATTTGGGACTTCATCTGAAGAATGAATATCTGAATCGCATGCCCAATGAATTTTTACCCCCTTATATAAATATGCTTTTGACTTTGCTAAATTATATATTCTTTTTGGACTTAACTTTAAAGAAGCTCCAAAAATTTCTGGATCAGGATAGAATGTAACCTTTGTTCCTTTAAGTTTTTTCTGTGCTGAAGTTTTAGTGAGATTGGTAACAGGCTTACCACGAGAATATTCTTGTCTATATAACTCACCTTGCTTATAAACTTCCACTACCAGCTTTTCAGATAATGCATTAACTACTGATATACCAACGCCATGCAATCCGCCAGATGTTTGATACGCTTTGCCTGAGAATTTTCCACCAGAATGTAATGTTGTTAAGATCACCTCAAGTGCTGACTTTGAAGGGAATTTTGGATGGTTATCAACGGGGATACCTCTTCCATTATCGCTGATTGAGACTCCTCCATCAGATAGCATCTCAATTGTAATTTGGGAAGCAAAACCAGCAACAGCTTCATCCATTGAATTATCAAGTACTTCAGATACAAGATGATGCATTGATGAATCATCCGTTCCTCCGATATACATACCAGGTCTCATACGTACTGGCTCAAGACCTTCTAGCACTTCTATATCACTTGCTGTATAGCTATTACCCTTGGAACTCTTACTTTCTGTATCATTAAAATGAAATAAATCAGACACTTGTAATTTTTGTACAATATTCTTTTATAATAGAGTTGAATCTAATCAATTTTACCCCAAAAAGCAAGTTAAGTCGCTTTGAGGAAGTAGATATTGTTAAATAAATATAGGTAGAGATTGAAAAAATTCACCACTTGCATAATTCCATCTATATATGAAAATCCTCCGACTTGTCATCGGTATAAAACGACTTGTCATTCACGCAAGTAATTTTCTTTCCTTAAGTCTTTCCGTACGTGACCGCTAAGGGAGCTATACGGAATCTCTTAATTGCAGGTGCTATAAAGAGGATCTTCCCATCAATGCTGAAATCATCGAGCAGGAAAATAAAGAAGATGATGACGAGTATAAGAGATCTGGGGTATATTCCGATTCTGAAATTATCAGAAACTACATTACTTGTTGGATGATAGCGTGATAATTAATCTCTTACGACCATTACAGAAATTGATGAATGGCGAACAATCTTTGAAGCATTAGGTCCAAGCATATAATCCCTGAGCTGTGGTCTTACAGCAGAGAGGATTATTAAATCTGCACTAATTTTTTCTGAATAGTTGATAACTTCATCATAGATTGCACCACGACCTATATGATATTTGACATCTATTCCTTCTGGGATGAAGTCTTTAATTACATCGTCAAACATCTTACTATACTTAGCTTTTTGGTCGCTCATCCAATGTCTTGGTAGATAGTCTTCTATCATTTTCATACCAAAATCTGGCATGATGTGAACTAAATGAAGCTTTGCATCAAAAGCATTCACAAAACTCAATGCAACTGGAAAAACAACCTTTGCAGATTGTTTATCTGACAAATCGATTGGCATCACAATATTTTTAACCATCATACTATTCTCTCATTTCTTTGATCAATTATTACCTAAATTGAATTATATATATCTTTATCCAAAGTACCTTCTGTGCTGTCTATAACTAATGTTACCGCAGCATCACCAGTAATGTTAATTGTGGTACTTAGCAAATCTAGTATTCTATCAACTCCGAGTAAAAGGGCAACTCCTTCAATGGGTAATCCAACAGATGTTAACATTATGGGTAGCATAACAATAAATGACCCTGGTATTCCAGCACCACCTATTGACCCTAGAGTCCCTGTTAAAATAATTACCATATAGTCATTCATTGAAAGAGTGACTCCCATAATTTGAGCAAAGAATATAACGGATAATCCCAATTTTATTGCGAGCCCATCCATGTTTAGTGCCGCACCAAGAGGTAATATAAATGAGGTGCTACTCTCTGACACCCCAAGCTTCTTGCGACATACTTGCATTGTTGTTGCTAAACTCGCCTTACTACTTCCAGTAGATATAGCGACCATCTGATATTCTATACTTTTCTTGTAAAATGGAATTGGAGATAATTTGCAAAATACGGCTATTAATAATCCAAAAATTAAATATTGTAATATGTATGCTAATATAATTGCCAAGGTGAGTTTGCCTAAACTTTCCATCACTTCTAACCCCTGTTC
>JAOMYS010000057.1 GCA_028372485.1 Rickettsiaceae bacterium
TTCTGTTTGGAAAATTGAAAAATGGCGGCACAGTGAATGTCGATATATCAAAAGACAGTGATCAAATAGCATTTAAGTTCACAAGTATCAGAAAATCCAAAGCGTCTCTTGAAGTGTCTTAACTTACTTTTCTCTATTGCGCAGAAGAAAATGGCAACCGTAGGTAGCGCTCCTACCTTTTAGTTCATACTCAGGTTGACCGAGGAGCTATTCGGGACTATAATAGAATGAGGGTGATTAATCAGATAAATCACGCCTATGCCTAGAATATTTCCACAAGAAACAATAGACGACATACTAACAGATAGAGCATTTAATACACATCATTTTGAGAAAGGCTTCTCATACTCCGTTAGCTCTGATGAGATTTCTTTTGAAAGCGCAATACCACATTTAATCAATGGTGGGCTCGCATTTGAAAATGAATATGATAGCAGCGATGATGCTTTGATAACACTTCAACAGATACCAAACACAAATAATAACGCATCACAAGGTGAGGAATCTGAAGAATCAGCTCTCTCAAATTTTACTATATTAGAGCAAGATACCGCTTATACTCATGGCACAATTAGTGCTAGTAATTATTTATATGATCAACATTCTACAAATTCTGACTACATGCTTTTAGGTACAGACATAGATATTGATAGTTATAAAACAATTTAAAAACGGTACATCATTATGAATGATTATGTAAAATATACTCGCTTTAAGAAAGTAACTGTTAGCATCGGACTGTATTACAGTAATATACATATTAGCAATAGTAGTAACTATTATCCAACTAGATATGTAATTGAACAAGATAACAATCTAAAAAATGGCCAGATAAAGCAACCTCTAGGTGACGTTGGGATATCTGAAGCATCTCTGCTGTAAATACTGCTCAGTATGACTATGCACTATATTACCACTTGTATTAACGTTTTTAACTACGATATGTGAATATAATTTCTAAAAACTAGTGCAGCTTGTGATAGTTTGATATCTTCAAATAAAATGATAGAGCTACTTGTACTATAGTCAATTTAGATGAAGACTGGACTTGAGCACAAGGAGTGAAGCCTATGAATAATAGGCAAGCGAAGAGTAACGACATCCCGATTCAAAATAAATGGGCTATAATCTAAAATAATGATACAAAATAAACATATAATCAGACTATCTTTCATAGGTCTATTTCTTAATATCGCAGCCAATATTATTTTGTATCGCTATTTCATGATAGAAGAGGTAGTGCTAAAGCAGGTATTTGATCAAAATAGCTACATAGCTGAAACTTATAAAACACGTGTATGGGACATGCACCCAACAGCTATATCTAAAACCTTAAGCGGAAGATATACAGACTTTTTACAAGATCAGGATTTTATTAATTTTTTGCGTGCATCATTATCTTTTGTACAAAATTCCGACGTCACCGTTTCTGTTTATGATAAATTAGGCAATAAAATTTTTACAAACACAGAAAAAAAAGTGATGCAAATTGATAAGTATAACAGCAACTCCCTTTACGATAAGTTGTTTGTACATTTAGACAGGTACTTTTTACGTAATCATGTTTCCAACAATAACATCTCCGACTCATTTAGAGGCAAGACTATACATTCCTTAATTTCACGATCCATTATCACGGACATACAAGAAAACATCACTGAAGAATCATGGGTTAATAGTCATATTCCTATCATTAACTCCAGCTCTGGTAAATTTAGAGTGGAGGGGGTAATACGCATTACAAAGAACATTACAAAACAATGGGATAGTATAACCTATCTTGAAAAACGAATTTTCATCATTTTCATTATAATATTCCTAATATTCTTTATTATAGTGATGTACAATACAAATTATGCTCAGCGTATTATTAATAAACAGCTGGAAACAAATAGAGCACTTGAAGAGGCTAAGACCAAGGCAGAAATGGATAGCCTAGCTAAAACGGACTTTCTTGCTAATATCAGCCACGAATTACGTACACCACTTAATGCTATCATAGGATTTTCTGAGATAATGATAGCTGAAACATATGGGAAGATAGATAATTTTCAATATAAAGATTACGTATCAGATATCAACGGCTCTGGAAAACATCTGCTTAGTGTGATTAACGATATATTAGATTTTTCTAAGGCGTCGGCAGATAAATTACAAGTAGAGAATGTAGAGCTTGATCTTAACAAATTAGCCTCATCTAGCATGAGATTTGTACAACCAAGAGCAGAAGAAGTCTCTGTAGAATTGATACAAAAATTACCCAAAGAACATGTAGTCATATGCGCAGATCCCAAAAGACTAAAGCAAGCTCTGCTCAACCTTTTGTCAAATGCTGTAAAATTCACTCCAGCTGATGGCTCTATAACTCTTTCGGTTCATAAGAATGATATAAAGAACTTAGTATATGTCACTTTGACAGATACAGGAATTGGCATGAGTGATAAAGATATTCCAAAAGCATTATCATCATTTGGCCAAGTCGATAATGCTTTAAGTAGAAAATATGAAGGAACTGGTCTAGGTCTACCGCTTACAAAAAAGCTAGTAGAGCTTATGAATGGGAAGTTTGACTTACAAAGCAAACAAGGTAAAGGAACACAAGTTACACTTACTTTTGAATATAAAAAAACTATTCAGATATAGATTCACAAATAGCATTAGTACTTTTTTCTTGAAATAGCACAGCTATTCCTCCATAAAGGTCATGTTGTATATAATTTGATCTACTATAAATAATAGGAACGAGTGCGTATTATGGCAAATATTTCCTACGCTAAAAGCATACCCCACTCCATTGTTGATACTGAACCTGGTAATGATAGTTCATCAGCATGGGATTATTTCCTACTTATGAAACCAAGAGTAATGTCTCTTGTCGTGTTTACCGCTTTTTGTGGAATGTGGATTGCACCTGGTACAATCCATCCGGTAATTGCCTTATCTGCAATTTTATTTATTACACTTGGTGCTGGCTCTGCAGCTAGCATAAATATGTGGTATGACCGTGATATTGACAAGATCATGGAGCGTACCAAGAAGCGCCCAATAGTTACAGGAAAAATTGACCCAGACGAGGCTTTGTCTTTTGGGGTTGTGACAGGAGTTGCATCTGTATTATTAATGGCATTATGCGTCAATATTGTTTCGTCAATACTTCTAGGCTTATCAATATTATATTATGTTTTTATCTATACAATTTGGCTAAAAAGAAGGTCAATACAAAATGTAGTAATTGGAGGAGCATCCGGCGCTCTTCCACCGATGATTGGTTGGTCTTGTGTCACCAGTGATATTTCTCTAGAATCTCTCTCGCTTTTTGCTATTATTTTTGCATGGACTCCACCACATTCTTGGGCTCTTGCATTATTTCGCTCAGATGATTATAAAAATTGCAATATTCCAATGATGCCTGTTGTAAAGGGTGATGCTTACACTAAGCGTCAGATTATCTTTTATAGCATACTGATGATTGCTACTACATTGATGCCATACTTCCTGAATATGGCTGGTACTGCTTATCTGGTAATTTCTTTATTACTAGGGTGTATTTTTCTCTATTACGCTGTTATATTACTGAAATCTGAAGATAAGATACATGCTAAGAATTTGTTTTTGTATTCTATCTTATATTTGTTAATCATATTCATGAGTTTAATGATTTGAGTAAATTACTGATATCTGATTTAAGGCTTTGGGTATCTTTAGGATGTCTAGAGCAGGAAAAATGCCATACACAATGCGTATCTTTTGATATAGGTGTAACTTTTATAGATCCTCCCAAAGGAACATATAGTGATCACCTAGAAGATAGTTTGTGTTATGCTAAAATTATAGATGTTGCAAAAGATACCGCAGATAGTAAAAAATATAATCTTATAGAACATCTTGCATCAAGTGTTCATAGAGCTATTAGCGCCTCAATGAAAGAAAAGAATCTTGGTGATAACACGCTCTCAGTTAAAGTTACAAAATTATCTCCTCCTGTAGCTGATCTTCATGGAGGTGTTTCATTTACATATTGTGGTCAAACAGAATAGTATTAGCAAATGATTTACATCGCTCTTGGTTCAAATATAGGGAATAGGCTTGCTAATTTACGAAAGGCAGTTAAATTTCTAAAAAGTGATATTCTAAGTAATAGTTTTGAATCCATAGTGATTGAAACGAAGGCTCTACTTCCTACTGATGCTCCCTCAAGGTGGGACAAACCTCATTTAAATATGTTAATTGCAGGTGAAACATCATTATCACCAGAATCATTGCTTCAACGTCTAAAATCAATAGAGCATCAAATGGGAAGAGATCTTGATGCTCCACGTTGGTCACCAAGAATTATAGACTTAGATATTCTAATTTATAACGATCAAACAATTAACTTAGGTAATTTAAAGATTCCACATACGGAATTACTAAACAGGGATTTTCTACTACACTTGCTTGCCATGATGCCAGAAAAATATCTTCCAAATTTGCAAGTAGAAGGTAAATTTGTTAGGGCAGATGAATATGCACATAAGAATGTTAATTGCGATGGTTTATTCTCAAAAAGCTTCACTTTAGGCAGCTGCGTTATGAGTGTTTTAAACATTACTCAAGATTCTTTTTCTGATGGTGGAAAAAATTTCTTGCCTGAGGATGCTATCAAAAATGCATACCAAATGGTACGTGATGGTGCAGAGATTATAGATATCGGTGCACAATCAACAAGACCTGATGCGCTGGAGATCATAGGAGCAGAAGGAGAATATAAGAGATTATCTCCAGTCCTTGATGGAATAAAACAAATAGATGCAGAGGTGAGCATAGATAGTTATCACAAAGATTTAATACTGCGCCTTTTAAATGAACATCAAATTGATTGGATCAATGATGTTACAGGAAATCTTGATGATGAAACGCTAAAGGACATTGCTTCAAGTGGAGCTAAAATATTGACTATGCATTCATTATCAGTTCCGCCAAGTAAGGATAATATACTTCCTCATGATTTAGCTATGATTTCCTCCTTAGCATCATGGGTAGAAAATATGATGGAGAAGATGCTACGATGTGGATTTAACTCCGAAGATGTAGTGATTGATTTAGGAATTGGTTTTGGAAAGTCAATATATCAAAATCTGTCTTTAATTAGAGAGATAAAAAAATTTCGAAAACTCGGTTGCAAAATTTTAGTTGGTCATTCTAGAAAATCATTTATGAAGGGTTTCTCAAGCATAGAAACAACAGGAAGAGATGTAGAGACTATTGCTATTTCATGCAACCTTTCAAAGCAGAATGTTGACTTCATTAGGGTGCATAATGTGCAAGATCATTATAGGTTCTTAGTTGCAGATAAGGTATGCTCATCATGAGAGAGATTATAGGTATAATGGCATGTACCCGTTTAGGAGTTATCGGGAAAGACGGTAGTGTCCCATGGAATTATCCAAGCGAATTTAAACACTTTCAGGATACTACAAGAGGACATATAGTCATAATGGGCAGAAAAACTTTTGACGAGATGTCTAATCTTAGCTTACTAGATGAGCATTACAATATAGTTTTTTCTAACGAAGCAAAAGAAAGTGATATTGATAATATTCTGTTCGTAAAATCTATAGATGAATTTAAAAGGATAAGCCTACCACAGGAAAAAAAAATATACATGATTGGCGGTGCTCAAATTGCGGAATTATTTTTAAAAAAGAATATGATAAAAAAATTTCTTTTAACGAAGATAAATAAGGAATATGATGGCACTGTGTATTTTCCATTATCTTTGATCAAAGGGTGGAGTTCGAGGGTAGTAGTTTCACATGAGGACTATACTATCTACGAGTATAAAAATTAAAAAAACTAAAACACAAAAAATGTGAGGAGTATTTATGAGTTATTTAGAGAAGTTACATCAAGAATTAGACCAATACCATTTGCTACAACATCCATTCTACCAAGCTTGGAATAGAGGTGAGCTTTCTATGGATACGCTAAAAACTTATGCTAAAGAATATTATGGGCATGTTGCTGCTTTTCCTAGATATATTAGCACCATACACTCTCTATGCGACAAAATTGAAGATAGACAGATATTGCTAGAAAACCTTAGAGACGAAGAACAAGGAGAAGAGAATCACCCAGAATTATGGATGAAATTTGCAGAAGGGTTAGGTTGCTCAAGAGAAGAATGCAAAACACAATCACTAGAATCTACAAAGAAATTAGTTGATGAATATTTTGATATTGCTAGAAGCAGTTATGCAAGCGGTCTTGGTGCTTTATATGCGTATGAAAGGCAAACCCCTAGCGTTGCAAAAACAAAGATCGAAGGTTTGGAAAAGTTTTATGGTATTAATGATGAGAATACTCTGAAGTTTTTTGAAGTACATATGGAAGCTGATGAGTGGCATACAGAAGAATGCGCAGGGCTGCTCAACAAGCTCGATGATGAGGAAAAAGAGAAGGCTCGAATAGGTGCTATGCAAGGGTCAAAATTACTCTGGAACTTCCTTGATGAGATGCAAGAAATTCATCTTGCTTAATAATGTTATTTAAATAAATACGCCTCTTGTGTAAGTGCAAGAGGT
>JAOMYS010000058.1 GCA_028372485.1 Rickettsiaceae bacterium
ATATTAATGATAAAGCTATTAAACAGTCAACTGCTTTGGAAACGACAGATACTGTATATTATGATACAAATGCGAAATATAATGCACAAGTTTATGGTATTTATACTAATGTTAATTACATATATCATATAAACAGCATTAGTAGCACATTAGCACCTAGTGCTGGATTTAAATATAGTTATTTTGAGGAAGACGGTTATAAAGAAGAATCTTCTGGATTACGTTATCTTAAAAAGAAGGGGGCTGATAAAAGTATGATATCTGCTGGATTAAGGATAACAAAAGATGATATTGTATTAGGGGCAGTACAATTAATTCCAGAAGTTTATGGGTCCATAGATTATACCTTAAGACAAACTTCTCCTGAGATACAGGCATTGCTAGGAGAGCGGATTACTCTTACCCGTAGCGATTTAAGATTAGGATTTCTTAATAAAAATACAGAATACAACTTGGGAGTAGGAATAAAATCTCAATCAGATAGGCTTGATATTAAGGCAGTATACGAAGCAACCTTTGTTTCGAATTTTATACAACACATGGGTTCACTAAAGTTAAGAGTGAATTTTTAGGATATACACCGAGCTGACAATTCCAGTTCTATGGTATATAAGTGGATTAAGTTGTAATAGCTACTGTGCAATTCTCTACAATATCCTTATGAATATCCTTAGCTGATTTGTTTTCGCAATTTATAGAAATGAATCTACTTTTGTGCGTGTGGCTTATTGCTTTGAATTTTTTATATAGTTTTTTATGAAATTCTATATCTTTCTCTTCGAATTTGTTTGCATCACCTCGTACCGATGCTCTGCTGAGTCCTATTTCGGGCTCTACATCCATAAAGAATGTTAAATCAGGCATTACGCCCTGCTTAGCAATATGTTCTATATCTTTTTGCGTATAAGAACTATCATGCACTGTCATCAACTTCTTGTGTAGATCATAGATACTCTCCAGCGACAACCCATCATCCTCTGACTGGTAGCATGCGGTAGAATCTATAAAGCGATCACATATAACCCAAGTGCCATCAAGGAGAGCCGGTATAATTATCTTATTTATATGCTCATATCGTGCTGCCATAACAAGCATTAGTTCAGATATAGTTAATAATTCAGTATGCACTAATAAGTCTCGTATTTTTTCTGCCTCAGGAGTTCCTCCGACTTCTCTTGTGTGCATAGCCTTAATATTTTTTGATAGCAAATATTCATGCAGCATTTTACTCTGGGTAGATTTACCACTACCTTCTCCGCCTTCGAATGTAATAAATTTTGGTTGTTTAAGATGCGTCATATTCTTGCTCTACTCATTCAAATAATTAGCTGAATTCATTTCTTGTAATCTAGAGATTGTTCTTGCAAATTCCCCTATCTTCTTACCTTTTGGATAAATTTTCTTGATGTCGCATATAATTTCTGCAAATAATAAGACTCTAGCGAAATAGATATTATCAATAAAATTAATAAAACGAGTAGCAATGTTTTGCTCATCTTCTTCAATTGCCCTTACGGACTCTAATACAATAACTCTGAAACTCTTGCAAATATTGACATAATCTGCATATCCTAAATCTCGCTCAAACATCTCGTTAAAGTCAGTAAATAAAATATTCTGATGTGTTTTTTTAAAGTTGATTTTTCTACCAAATACTTCAATATCTGATGAAGATAACTCTCCCTCATCACATAATTCGTTTTTTATACTTTTTATCTGCTCATTTGTTTTTGCATTTTCAGGGAAGAGAATCCTATTTTTTATCTCGGATATTGCATTAATTCTGTAATCTTTGTCTGTATCTAGATGTAATATTTTGTATTTCTGCTTTACCATATCAATAAACGGTAGGAAAGACTCCCTCTGTAGACCATCTTTGTAGAGATTATCCACTATGGTATTTGTAGTCAAAAAAATGAATACTCCAAGCTGATCTAAATGCCCAAATAATCGCATTATAATCATTGCATCCGTGATATCCTTGATCTCAAACTCATCAAGGCATAATACCCTACATCTTGACGATATATCTTTTGCTAGTTCTTCTACTATTCTATTTCTTTCAGATATATGCTCAGTTTGTAATTTGTGAAACTTCAAATGCAAATTATGCATAAATGCTTGATAATGTATGATTTCCTTTTTTGTATCTAGAGCATCATAAAAAATATTCATCAACATAGTTTTTCCAGTACCAACGCTGCCATGCATGTAAATCCCGCTTTGATTCTCATTGCTCTTGCTAGCAAAGAAGCTTCTAACTTTATCCGTGAAGGATTTCTCAGTAATAGATGATGCGATCTCTATAAGATACGAAGCAAAGTCCTTTTGCTTCGTATCTAATTTCTTTTGTTTGTTATTCTGTTTAAAGACCTTAGTCATCCATATTACTTTACCAGAGCTTCATTAAGCACTTGCTCTATAGTTCCAACTGGAATTATCTTCAAAGTATCTTTTACATTATCTGGAACTTCTTTTAAGTCTTTAACATTATCCTCTGGGATAAGTACTTTCTTTATTCCACCTCTGCTTGCAGCGAGTAATTTTTCTTTCAAACCACCAATGGGTAGTACTTTGCCACGTAATGTGATTTCTCCCGTCATGGCAACATTTCTATCAACTGGCGATTTCGTCATTAGTGAAACTAGAGTTGTGTATATTGCAATACCAGCAGATGGTCCATCCTTTGGTGTTGCACCTTCTGGAACATGGAGATGTATGTCATATTCTTTATAGTCTTTTTCTTTTACACCTAAACTTTTTGCACGAACTAAGAAGCAGCTATATGCAGCTTCTACAGACTCTTTCATCACATCTCCAAGTTTTCCTGTTGATTTGATAGTTCCTTTTCCATGAAAGGAAGCTGCTTCTATGCTAAGCAAATCTCCACCAACTTCTGTGTATGCAAGACCGGTTGTAGAACCAATTTGGTGCTCTGTTTCTGCAAGACCAAAACGATATTTTTTTACACCTAGTAACTCTTCTAAATCTTTTGGTTTAATAGTAAAAGATTTTTTCTTTTTGTCTTTTAGGATTTTAGTTAGTACTTTCCTTGCAATTGCTCCAATTTCTCGCTCTAAGGATCTAACGCCAGATTCTTTAGTATAATATCTAATTAACTCCAGGATTGTATCATCAGTAATTTTCAATTCTTCTGGTGTTACCCTATGTAATTTTAGCTGCTTTGGTACTAAATGATTCTTCGCTATTTGTATTTTTTCTTCTTCGATATATCCAGCAATATTGATAATCTCCATTCGGTCAATTAATGCTCTTGGCAAGTTATACGAATTTGCAGTTGCAATAAATACTATATCTGAGAGGTTATATTCAACTTCTAAATAATGATCTACAAAATGAGTGTTCTGTTCAGGGTCAAGCACTTCCAGAAGGGCAGAAGCTGGGTCTCCTCTAAAATCGGCATTCATTTTGTCAATTTCATCAAGTAACATAACGGGATTATCGACTTTTGATTTTTTGATCAGATTGATAATCTTACCAGGCATAGACCCTAGATAGGTTTTTCTATGCCCCCTAATTTCAGATTCATCACGCACGCCGCCAAGTGCAAATTTTACATATTTTCGATCCATTGCTTCTGCAATAGATTTTACCAATGAGGTTTTTCCGACGCCAGGTGGTCCAATCAGGCATAAAATTGGTCCCTTGATTTTTTTTGATCTTTTTAAAACAGAAAGATATTCTACTATCCTTTCTTTTATTTTTTTCAATCCGTAATGGTCTCTGCCTAGTATTTCTTCAGTTTTGTTGATATCTATATTGGCTTTAGTAAGTTTGCCCCAAGGCATTTCTAGCAAGGTATCAAGATAGTTCCTAATAACTGAAGATTCAGAAGACATAGGATTCATTATTTTCAGTTTTTTCAGTTCCCCCTCTGCCTTTTCTTTTGCTTCTTTTGAGAGCTTTAGTTTTTTTATTTTCTTTTCTAGATCAAAGAAATCGGATTTTTCATTTCCTCCATCTAGTTCTTTTTGAAGAGCTTTAATTTGTTCATTTAGATAAAAATCCCTCTGAGTTTTTTCTATTTGTTTTTTGACCCTTTGTTGAACAGATTGTTCTGCATCAAGGTGGCTATTTTCTGTTGCTATTATTTTTGTAAGAATTTCAGCTCGTTTCTTAAGATTTGTCTCTTCAAGCAGAGTTTGTTTATCTTCTAATTTACATGTTAAATGTGCAGATATAACATTTGTTATGTAGCTTGGATTATTTTGTGCATTTAATATGTCAAGTATTTCAAGATTGATTCGCTTACTTGATTTTGCATATTCTCTAAAATTTTCTATGACAGTACTTAGCGCATTATTTAGAATTTCAAGTTCTGTAATTTCTTCATCTGGCATTAACACATAATCTGATGTGAATATTTCCCTATCATGAATATTACTGAGTTTGACCCTATTTACTGCTTCAACTAAAATTTTTGCATTATCATTAGGTAATTTTACAGTCTGTATAACTTTAGCTAGGACACCAATATCATGTAAATCTTTAGGTTTTGGCACTTCAATCTCTTGTTGTTTTTGTGCCGTTATAAGGATGTGTTGTCCATCACCTGTTTTCTTAGATGCAAGAAAAGATTTTAGTGATTTTTTTCGTCCAATGAATATAGGGGTAATTGTTCCAGGGAATAACACTACGTCACGAAGTGCAAGTAGTGGCAATGTTTTTTTCTCGTTAGTCATGCAGGTAAAATTCAAATTTTTTGTATATCAAATATATTAATAGCTATATAATAACCCAGTCTAGTATTTTCAAGTTATTGTAACTATTTCTTGTCACCATAGTATAACAAAAAAAATGAATCACCTTATACAAAATCCTGAAATAGTTGAAAAAGCTTATATGCGTATAAAAGACTATATTCACAGAACACCTATCTTAAAGTCAAGTACATTGAATAAAATGCTTGGTAACAAGATATATTTCAAGATGGATGCGCTGCAAAAAACAGGGGCATTCAAAATTCGTGGTGTGTTGAATAATATCTTACTTTCTCAAGAGCAAAATAAGATGCCAGATAAGATAGTTTCTTACAGTACCGGCAATCACGGTCTTGCTATGTCTTATGTTGGGCAGCTATTTAACATCCAGGTACGTGTATATTTGCCAAAGAATGTATCGCTTATAAAAAAACATATAGCACGGTATTACGGTGCAGAAGTAATAGAAGTAGAAACAAGAAGTAAAGCTGAGGAACTGGCAAAGCTTGATGAAGAGAAAGGATATTGCTATCTACCACCATCTGATGATGATAGTATCATAGCTGGAGCTGGTACTATGTGTTATGAAGCTCTGAAAGACCTAAATAATCTTGATATCAAGCCAGATGCAATATTTGCCCCATGTGGAGGTGGAGGATTGCTTTCAGGAACTTATCTGGCAAAAGAATTATTGTCAAAAAACTCTCAGCTACATGGGGTAGAACCGCAGATAGCTGATGATGCATATCGTTCTGTAAAGAGTAATGAGATATTTAGGTTCAATTCATCCCCTGAGACTATAGCTGACGGTCTTCGTGCATTATCTATATCAAACCGTAGCCTAAACTACTTAAGAAAGCTTGATGATTTCCATCTAGTAGATGAAGAATCAATCAAATATTGGACCGCATGGCTCATTCAGATGACAAAAATTACCTGCGAACCATCAAGTGCAATTAGCATGGGCGCTGTACATAACTGGTTAAATAAGAATTCTTACAAGAATAAGAGAATTTTAGTTTTAATTACAGGGGGTAATATTGATCCAGAGTTATATAATATTCTGAGCAACTCGAGTGATTATCTTCAAGACCCCAATTAAATTAATCTTAGATGGTTAACTGGATGTTAACCATAGTAAGGCTATCATAATATATCGAATAATTAATTTATATTTGTGAGGTGATTTGTTGTGGCTAGTAAGAAAGATTCTGCTAAAGCTCTAAAATTTCTAAAAACTGGTTTTATGAGTGAAGAGAATGAGAAAGCTCTTCAAGATATTGAAGCTCAATTAAGAGAAATCGGGAAAGGTGCTGAAAATATACAAGACAATGAAATTCTAAAAACATATCAGAAATCCCAATAAGCATTAGAAAAACTGTTTGAAGAAGGAAAGAAGTTAGATAGCGATATTTCTAAAGAAGTAAAAAGTTTACAAGGAAAGGTGCAAAATCTAGGTAAGGAAATGCAAGAGTCACAAAAAGCTTTTGATTTTGTAAAAAGTTGTTGTTCCTGAGATTGATAAATTAGTTAAGAAAAATGTAAACAAGGACTTTGTTGATCTATCCGAGTTAGAAAAGGGGTTTGAAGGAATACTACATAAGTTAAGCGATAATGGAATGATTTCCAGAGAAGCTTTGTCTCGATATACTGGTGGTATGAGGTCTTCAGATTTTAAGCAAGATATAGAAGAGTTTACGCCTAAGAAAAATATGGATATATCAATGAAGGATAAATTGATGTATAGCTTCGGTAGGGGACTGGAATCTGTAGGTTTGAAAAAGTTGGCGCAATTCTGTT
>JAOMYS010000059.1 GCA_028372485.1 Rickettsiaceae bacterium
AAACGCCCGCATAAAATAATTATATTTTTTTTGCAAGCAATGTCCTTAGAAAAATCCTGAGTTAAAGGCATTCCACGGGGGGATGGGTAATATATTTCAGAATCTGGATTCATAATTAGCGCTTTATCTAATGCTTTTCCCAAAACATCTGGGCGCATTATAAGGCCATTACCTCCTCCACACGGGGCATCATCAACATTTTTGTGCTTCGTAATTCCAAAATCCCTAATGTTGATGATATCTAATGACCAGATATTTTTCTCTAATGCTTGCCCTGCAAGAGAATATCCAAGACATCCTGGGAACATTTCCGGAAAGATGGTTAGAACTGTGCTACGAAATTTATGCATTCTTAAATATTATTTCCACACCTATGTACATAACATGTATATTGTATTTTACAACAAATTTCAGTTGATTCAATGATAGTATTGTATATAATCACTCTTAAATAATTCGGGGCATGGCGCAGCCTGGTAGCGCATCTGGTTTGGGACCAGAGGGTCGGGAGTTCAAATCTCTCTGCCCCGACCACACTTCTACATGAACTAGTGGTAGTTCATGTTGTCATCGCTGAAGATTCCATATAATATTTCATATAAGTGTTTCGGATTTACAGATTTATATGAAAAAATTGCATAATCTACAATCTCTAAGCTTTATGCGTAATCTTGCTATAAAAGTTGGCATATTTGGAGGGACTTTTGACCCTGCACATGAGGGGCATCTAAAAATTTCTATATTAGCATTAAAGCAATATGATTTCGATTACATAATTTGGCTTGTGGCAAATCAAAACCCCTTTAAAAAATGCACTGATAGAGATATATTCGCTAGAGCAAAAACTGCTTTGGATGTTGCTAATCATCCACGAATTATAGTTTCTACAGCAGAGTATGATTTGGAGACATATCATAGTTACGATTCCTTAGAAAAGATAACTCAACGTTTTCCGCTGGTAGAATTTTCTTGGCTGATGGGAATAGACAATCTTTCGCATTTTCGTATGTGGCACGGATCTCATGAGATACAAAAATCATGCAAAATAATAGTTTTTGATCGCATAGCTCCCAATAGACTCGTAAATAATCTTTTTTTTAATTTTAATGCTTCTGCAGCTATTGATAAAGACACAATAAATAATATAATTGTTAATAGGAGGATTTTATGTGATACTTCCTCCACAAAAGTAAGGCTTAATGGTTATTATGACAAGTAAAGGTGCTAATCAATTAAAGGATTTTATCATAAAACACCTTGCAGAGAAAAAAATGGAAGATATCCAATGCTTGGATGTTAGAAATAAAACTTCAGTGGCGGATTATATGGTTTTTGCTAGTGGCAAGTCACGAAAAAATATTAAAGCAATAGCAGATTACATCTCTTTAGAATTGAAGCATGAGTGGAGATATAATGTTACCCCCGAGGGTGGGCAAGATACTGACTGGATATTAATTGATGCAGGTAGTGTGGTTGTAAATTTACTTCACCCTGATGCTAGAGAGAAGTTAAACTTAGAAGAATTTTGGAGAGATAAATATGCTCAGGCTGGTTGATGATTACCCGCCCAGATAGGGTCTCACACTTAAGATAAAAAACTATGGACGATATTTTAATAACGGTAATAATATTAATCGCAACTGCAGTATTTGTTGTTGCGATTTTTAAACGTTTACATCTTAGCCCTGTGCTTGGATATCTTGTTGCTGGTGCATTAATTGGTGATCATGCATTTAAGGTAGTGACCTACGAACAAACAAGTGTCTTGGGCGAAATGGGAGTTGTTTTCCTATTGTTTGCTATAGGTCTAGAGCTTTCTATAGAAAGACTAAAAGCTATGAGGCGTTATGTTTTCGGTCTCGGCTCAATGCAAGTACTGATAACATCTGTGGTTATTGCAGGGGCAGTTATGCTGATTATGGGTGATTACAACTCTGCAATTATTATATCTGGAGGTCTAGCACTATCTTCAACTGCTATTGTTATGCAAGTTATTGCCGAGACAAAAAGTCAGTCAATGCAAGTTGGAAGGGTTGCTCTCGCAATACTCTTATTGCAAGATTTTGTAGTTGTACCATTGCTTGTGATAGTACCGCTTCTTGGAAACGGAGACTCCGCTGGTTACTTACCTTATTTGCTCGGTGCTACTTTACTTAAGGCCGTGGTTGCATTAGTGGTGATTTTTGTAGCTGGCAGGGTATTTTTACGCCCGCTATTTGCTTTTATATCGCAAAATGATAATGAGAGTAGTGAATTACCAATTGCCGTTACTTTATTAGTTGTACTCACAGCATCATGGGAAACTCAGCATTTTGGATTATCCCTTGCACTTGGTGCTTTTGTCTCAGGAGTTCTTGTTGCTGAAACTGACTTTAGAGGGAAAGCAGAAGAGAGTATTTATCCATTTAAAAGTTTATTACTAGGGTTATTTTTCATGAGCGTTGGTATGAAAATTGATGTGATGGAAATGTACGAGCAACTTACTAAGATTATTACATTCTCTATTGCTTTAATTTTACTGAAATTTGCTATTATCTCAGCATTGTGCATTTTATTCGGCTTTAATAAAGCTGTTGCAGTTCATGCTGGGTTGTTACTCTCGCAAGGCGGTGAATTTGCATTTATCCTATTTGGACTTGGTAAAGATCATGGAGTTCTAGATGAAGGAATTGCCAACATCTTATTGTTGGTGGTGACATGCACTATGGCACTTACCCCCCTGCTTGCAGCCATTGGTCAGAAATTTGCAGAAAACATAGAGCGTGGGTTAGGTAGAACTCCCAATCAAATTATAGAGTATGGGGCAAGAGATCTTGCCGGACATGTAATTATAGCTGGCTTTGGTAATGTTGGTAAAATCACTGCGAAAGTTTTAGAAGCCGAGGGAATAAACTACATAGCTGTAGATGCTAATGACGATGTAGTACGTGAGGCAGTAAGTAATGGCTTGCCTGTATTCAAAGGAGATGCATCTCATATAGATACGCTAATAGCACTTGGCGCAAGTAGAGCAACTAGTGTAGTGCTTACTATAAATAATGAGATTACTATTAAAAAAATTAGCAAGGTCATTGGTTCTAAGTTTGATAATTTAGAATTAATTGTTAGAGCAAAGAATTTTAAAAATTCAACTGACCTTTATTCAATGGGTATTGATACGATTATACCTCAAGATTGTGAGCTAGGATTGCAGCTCGGTAGTGCGGTATTAAAATCTGTTGGTATTGGTGAATATGAAATAAATCGTATTAAGGGACAATTCAGAAATGGAAATTACGTTATAGTAAAACAAGAAGATGCACTTGTTGAAGCCGAGGAAGATGAATAAGATTCTATTATTTACTCTCATTTTGTTGCTTGGGATTCAGACGACATCTGCTGTTATTGGTAAATTATCCTCTGTAAAATTTGCATCAATAAAATTTAATGAAGTAAACGTACATACAGGCCCAGCTGGTGACACGCCTGTAGATTGGGTATTTATAAAAAAGGGAGAACCAGTTGAAGTAGTTGCAGAATATGATCAATGGAGAAAAATCCGTGATATAAAAGGTGAAGGAGGATGGATACGTGCAACCGCATTATCCTTAAAAAAAAGATCAGTCATAATAACATCAGAGAATGTAGTGCCATTGCTTGCAAAACCTAAAAATTATGACAAGGTGGTAGCAAAAGTTGAGCCTCAATATAGATGTGAATTACGCAAATGCGAGGATGACTCGTGTCAGGTTAGTTGTAATTCATACAAAGGATGGATTAATAAAAAATATCTATGGGGTATCTAGTAATATTCCACTGATCTTACTTATGTAGACTCATCAACGCTGTATCTCTCAAGCGAATCTATTTGTATAAAATTTGTGCATTTATATGTGACCTATATAATTCCGTAAATTTTGAACATTACTATGCACACCACGATCTGTCATCCCATAAATCTGAGTACCTAAGGTACGAGAATTATACGGGATCTCTAAACTATAGAGGTTGGCTCTACACTTGTTATTAAATATCTTTTTATATCTACGTTTATTTCGGCAGAGCTCAACATAAATTCTTTATTGACCGTTATTTATTTTTGTAATAGACATATATACGTTGCTTATAATTTATAATTTCTTTGTTAATATGTCGTATTTTTCTTCAAAAAAACTTCTTGTCACCTTGTTTTTAATTTTATTGCCACAAATTTCAATAGCTCGCTTTATCTCTGAGAAAGAAGCAAGTGTTAGGTATGATGTTGTTAACGATGATATTAAAGTGTACAAGGATTTTTCAATAGATTGGACGATTGAAGAGCAAAAGACTTTGTTAAATGAGTCAGCTAGAGAAGGGATGAATTTGGTGCAGCTGCATTATCAAGAAGATTTTCAGTCTATAAAAGTACTAGAAGCAAAAACTATAGATAATGGCGAACATTTAGTAGACTTTAAATTGATAGAGGATAAAACACTTGCTAGTGAGGCATCGGGCTTTAGTGATATCAGGCAAGTATCAATACCATTTCAAAATGTGAATGTGGGAAGTAAGATATTTTTAAAATATCTTATGAAAATGAGTAAGCCACAAATAGAGAAACATCTATCAAAAATACTTCGTTACGGAGATCATGGTTACCTACAAAACTCTTTAACTACCATCGAATCAGAAATTCCTTTGTTTTTACATAAGAATGATCCTTTTAACGTTTTAAAAATAGAGAGTCATAAGAAGGAAGGAATTTATTACTACAGAATAGAGTTGATAAAACCATTCACAGCTGAAACTGTCAATGAGCCACGTTATAGCATCTTGCCCGCTGATTTGCAGACCTATGTTGCTATGTCAACCGATGATTCATGGAAAGATTTTGGAAATAACATGGCAGTAAAATATGAGGCTATATTAGCTAAATCTTCTTTTTCTGATGAATTCTTATCTGCTATTAAAAAAGCAAAAGAAATTAAAGGGGATGTTGATCGCATCAATTATGTTACGTCTTTCATTCAAGATAAAATAAGGTATTTGGGAGATTGGAAAACTACTGAAAGGGGGTTTTATCCAAGGGAAATTCAAACAATCATCAAAACACAATATGGGGACTGTAAAGACTTCTCAGCAATGACGGTTGCTATGCTAAGGGAACTAGATTTCAAAGCAAACTTTGTGTTAGTAAAGCGTGGAGAAATAGTTGCTAATTATGATTACAAGATACCTGTTTCATCGGCATTTAATCATGCTATCACATATGTAGAATCTAAGCATGGTAAATCATATTGGATTGATACAACGAATAGAGTAAGTATGGCGCAAGGGGTATTTCCGGATATTTCAGATCGCTATGCATTGATATTAGATATAAAAAATTCTAGGTATACAAAAATACCTCCTATTAATTACTTGACTAATAAAGTAAGTATAGAGTCAATATACAATCTAAAGAAAAAAGAAATCCTTAAGGAGTCAAATGTTGTATTTTCAAATGAGTCAGCAAAATTTTTAACTGGTAGTGACTTATTTTTTCACAAAGATATTACAGAAGATTACTTATATAGTAACTTCACTGAAGAAAATATCTCTAAAAAAGATAGGCTGAATACGGTGATTTCAGATTTGAGTTCTAGAATTGTTAAAGACATTAATATCTCACTCAAATATATTCTTAAAAATCCTTATGCTAAAACCAACCTAGGAAAGGCTATCACTCTTCAAAGACATGGATTCGATTATCCTAGTGATAGCGTGGAAGATACCTATCTCGGATCGCCAGAAACATTTATAAAGAAATATGTTTTTGATCAAGAAGTTAAGAATGCTGATATTCTTAATGCTGAAATATCAACTCCTTGGGTTACATTAAAGAGAACGGGATATATTGGAAAAGGGAAAACTATTATTTTGAATGAGTATGTAATCAAGAAATCTTACTTAACAAAACAGGATCGTGAATCCAAGGAATATGATTCCTTTAAAGCCAAGGTAAATAGTAATTTCAAAAATCCATTGATAGTATTTCCGGAAGAATAATATCAATAAATTTGTGCTATTCAAAAATATCACTGTGTTCATTACTATTTTCTTGGTGCCCCAAAAGATGGGATTTCTTGATAAAAGAATCCCGTAATTCATCACTGTACAATAATGAGTTAGCGAATTCATCCAGTAATTCATAATCAGCAGTTGCGAGATAACAGAATATATACTTACTATGTTCTTTATAAAAATCCAGAGCGTTATAACACAACATACGTTCTAATCTAAGCTGATCATCAATTTCTAAAATCTTATTAATTAACCAATCTAAGTGATGTTGATCATCAATGGCTTTTAGAACATTTAATGATTCATTGAGTGATAAAGAGATGATGAAATCTGCAGACTTATAGTTGAGTAATCTATGAATACGACTTCCTTCTGTAAGAACATCTGAAAACAAAGGGTATATATCCACAAGAGTATTGCTGGTGTAAATAGATATATCTACTTCTTGATCTATCTTTTTTAAAAGAAA
>JAOMYS010000006.1 GCA_028372485.1 Rickettsiaceae bacterium
ATTGCATCTTTTAAGTCAATATGGAATAGATATATAAAATAATGCATCATAGTCCTTTAGAACAGTTTGCGGTAAAAAAAATACTAGAGATAGATATTTTTGGTCATGATATTAGCGTGACCAATTCAGCTATTTTCATGATGCTGGCTGCATCATTTGTTGTGTTTTATTTTGCTATTGCATTCAGGAAAAAGAAATTAGTACCTTCTCGCATGCAGATGAGTGGTGAGGTTATGTATGGAATGATAGAGAGTATGCTGCATCAGAATGTTGGCGTGTCTGGTCGTAAATTTATACCACTCATTTTTACTCTTTTTATGTTCATTCTAACATGCAATCTATTAGGAATGATTCCATATGGTTTTACGGTAACCAGCCACATGTCAATCACCTTTGCGATTGCTATGATGATATTTCTACTAGTTACTATACTTGGACTATATTTGCATGGAACGCGTTTTTTCTCTCTGTTCTTGCCACATGGCACGCCTTGGTGGCTTGCGCCTCTTATGATAGTCATAGAGTTATTTGCATATCTTGCTCGCCCTGTGAGTCTTTCTCTTCGTTTGGCCGCAAATATGGTAGCAGGTCATGTATTGCTTAAAGTGGTAGCAGGATTTGTGTTATCAATGGCAATATACTTGAAGTTTTTACCTATACCATTTATAGTCATTCTGATAGGTTTAGAGATATTTGTCTCTATATTACAGGCTTATATATTCACTATATTATCCTGTGTATATTTGAATGATGCGATTAATTTGCATTAGCTGGAGTAAATAGCTTTAATCTTGATCATTTATATGGCCTTAGCTGGGGAACTGTATGGCATAGGTTGTATTGTTTATTAACTGAATAAAAGGAAAAAATTATGGAAACAGTAATGGCTTTTAAATTTATAGGTGCAGGACTTATGGCATTTGGTATGCTTGGTGCTGCAATAGGGGTAGGGAATATCTTCGGATCTCTACTTGGTGCAATTGCGCGTAACCCATCAGCCAGTGAACAACTTCAGAGAATGGCGTTCATAGGTGCCGGTCTTGCAGAAGCTATGGGGTTATTTTCATTCGTGATAGCAATGCTGCTAATCTTTACATAGAATTATTTTGAACTATGCCTCAATTTGATATTTCCTCAGTTAGTTCGCAAGTATTTTGGCTTGCGTTAATTTTTGGGTTTTTATATTTGTTGGTTAGTCGTTTTATAGTGCCAAGGGCTGAGTCTATACTGTCTTCCAGAAATAGATATGTAGATGATAATATAGACGATACAAAGATATATAGCGAAAAGGTAAGTAATTTGGAAGAGGTTCGGGCTAGTGGCTTGTCCGAAATTGCTATGCTTACCCAAGAGATGCAGCATCATATAGATCAGACCTTGGAATCTTATCGCAAAAACCAGAGTAAAACTCTGTCAGCGATTATTGCTAAGGAAAAATCTGCAGCTCTTGATCGGCTTGATGTTTATATTGAGGATTTTCGTAGCAATAAAGCGGAGTCAACTATCAATCTTTCAGCGTTTATTATAAAGAAATTTACAGATGTGCCAGCTGATATGGATCTGCTTAAAAAAGTTTATAAAAAAATATCATAATGTATACATTGCTAGATGAAAATTTTGTAATTGCTCTCTGCTTTGCAATATTTTTATATTTTGCCTATAAGCCAATAAGGAAGGCTATTATTGCATCTCTTGATATGCGTATAGCAGACATCAAGAGAAAATTTTCAGAGACAGAGAAGTTAAAGCAAGATGCCAAAATTTTGTTAGAAAATATACAAGGGGAAATGAATGGCTTTGAAGATAGAAAGAAAAAAATGCTCAGTAATGCCAAAGAGTCCACAGAAGAACTCCTGCAGGAAAAAATAAAAAAGATGGATTTAGTGTTTGATAGAAAAAAAGAGCAAGCTATCAAATCTATTGATACTCATAAATCCAAAGTTGCTCAATCAATACAGGTTGAATTGTCTGAATCTGTTGAAAAACTTGTACGTACATATTTTTCTGAAACAAAAAATAACTCAATATCTGATAAAGAAATTTTTGAACATTTTTTGAAAAAATAGTATTAATAAAATAAGCAACTAAGATAAGGCTATTTATAATAGATTATCTTAATCGCCTCCCTTTGATAAATCATTTTCTACTATCCAATTATCCAAGGCTTTTAATGCTCTGTTAGAGAGTGCAGTATATCTTTCTTTTTTAGACTTAATACGTGAATCTAGAGGTGGAATTAATCCGAAATTTATATTCATAGGTTGAAAGGTTGACTCATTTGCACCCAAAGTTAGGTGAGAAAGCAAACTACCTATTGCAGATTCTAGAGGAACATCTGTGACTTCTTTATTGTTTATTTCATAGGCTGAGAAAATACCAGCAAGCAGTCCAATAGCAGCACTTTCGACATATCCTTCAACACCTGTAATTTGCCCTGCGAACTTAATATTTGGTCTATTTTTGAGTGTTAATTTAGGTCCTAATAATTTAGGGCTATTTATAAAAGTATTTCTATGAAGCCCTCTAAGTCTTGCAAATTCAGCATTTTCAAGTGCAGGAATTTTTGAAAATATTTCCTTCTGAGCTCCATGTTTAAGCTTTGTCTGAAATCCAACTATGTTATACAAACTTCCAAGAGCATTATCCTGCCGAAGCTGTATAACAGCATATGGTTTTTTATCTAGGGCATTAGGATTAGTCAGACCAACAGGCTTCATAGGGCCAAATCTTAAAGTATCTCTTCCTCTTTGAGCCATTACTTCTATTGGCAGGCAGCCATTGAAGTATGGGGTATTTTTTTCCCATTCTTTAAATTCAGTTTTATCACCCTCTAGTAAAGCATCTATAAAGCTATAGTACTGATCCTTATCCATCGGGCAATTGATGTAATCTTTGCCATCACCATCTGGACCAACTTTATCATATCTTGATTGAAACCAAGCAATATCGAAATTGATGGAATCTTTGTAAACTATAGGAGCGATTGCATCGAAAAATGCTAATTTATCTTCCCCAGTAATCTCCATGATTTTCTCGCTTAAAGAATCAGAAGTCAAAGGACCAGTAGCAACTATCCACATACCATCGCTGGATAATTCATCAACCTCATTTCTAATAACATTGATATTAGAATGATTTGCAATTTCTTCTGTTACTAGATTTGCAAAAAGATCTCTATCCATTGCAAGCGCAGATCCTGCTGGAACTTTTGTTTTATCTGCTGCCTTTATGATTAAAGAGTTTAATTTACGCATCTCTTCATGTAGCAAGCCAATTGCACTTGAGATCTCATCATTCCTAAAAGAGTTTGAGCAAACAAGTTCTGCAAGTCTATCTGTATGATGCGCAGGAGTTTTTTTCTTGCCATCACGCATTTCATATAAATTAACTTTAATACCAAGATTCGCAGCTTGCCATGCAGCCTCAGAGCCTGCAAGTCCTCCGCCGATAATGTTTATAGTCATTTGAGTCCTTAAAAAAACCGATGATAAAGCAATAAGATGGTTAGTACAAAGCAAAAAAGAGCCAATTGACTAAGAATCAAATTATATGTCTTGGGACGCTTTACCAAGAGGGTGGAATTTTTGTAGAGTTTCTTTTAAGTGCTTGGTTTGAAGATGAGTATATATCTGAGTTGTGTTAATGTCAGAGTGTCCGAGTAACTCTTGTATTGCTCGAAGATCTGCTCCTCCTTCAAGTAAGTGACTGGCAAAGCTATGCCTTAATATATGAGGGGAGACGATATCTGGATCTAATCCACTGCTAATGCTTGCTTTCTTGAGAGATTTAGCGAAATTCTGCCTTGTCATATGACCGCTAGCAGAGCGTGTTGGAAATAAATATGGTTGGGATTTCGATTTAGCAAAATCACCTATAATTCCCAAATATTCCTCAGTAACAGATATAGCTTTTTCATTAATTACAACTACTCTTTCTTTCTTTCCCTTTCCTTTTACGGAAAATATTTTTCTCATTTTTAAATTGTCAGGGCCTGTCGTTACATCTGCAAGCTTAAGAGAAACTAACTCGGAAACTCTGAGTCCACTTGCATATATTAGATGTATCATGGCATTTAGCCTAATAGAATGCGAAGAATTATCTTGCTTGCAAGAATCTAATAGGTGCTTTATGTCTTCAAGTGACAAAATAGATGGTAGCTTATTGCTATATTTCGGCAAATCAACAGTGAGCAAAGGATTATATTTTGTATGGTTTTCGCTAATTAGGAAATAATAATAACTTTTTAAAGTAGAGATTTTTCTATTAATAGAGCGTGGAGAGATTGCCTTATCAGCGCAATATGTAATGTATTTATCAATATTGGTAGCAGTTATATTAAGTTCAGATAAATTATGTTCTAACAGAAATTCATGAAGATCTAAGAGATCCCGTCTATAACTTACCAAAGTGTTATGAGCAATTCCACGCTCTGCAAGTGAAGTTTCTAAGAATTGCTCAATATATTTCATATGGTTATTAAAAAATGGAGGCCAGAGCCGGAATCGAACCGGCGAATAGAGGATTTGCAGTCCACGGCATTACCACTTTGCTACCTGGCCTTATTGGGATTATAAACGAAGCATAATCTGTGAGTGATAATACAAATCAATCAGTATTCGGGCAATAGTTTTTTTTACTTCTTCGTTTTTCTTTAAATTTTTGAATATTACTATTATGTTCTTTCAGAGTTTTAGAGAAGTTATGACCTCCACATCCGTTCACTACGAAATATAAATCGTCTATTTTTGCAGGGTTGATAGTTGCTTCCAATGACGTTTTGCTGGGGCATGAAATAGGACCTTTGGGTAGTCCATAGATATAATAAGTATTATACGGAGATTTTATATTTAAATCTTTGCGATTCAAGGGGCGCTCCAGTTTGTACTTACCTTCTGTTATAGCATATATAGTTGTGGGATCTGCCTGAAGTTTCATTCCTTTTTTTAAGCGATTGATAAATACCGCTGCTACTTTAGATTTCTCTTCATTGTTACCTGCTTCTTTTTCGATTATAGAAGCTAAGGTCAGTATGTCTTTTCTCGTTTTTAGTGGAGAAGTGAGTGGCAATTTTAACATTACTTTGCTAAGCGTGGTAGACATATTCTTGCGCATCTGGCTAATGATATGCTCTCTTTGGTCACCATAACTATAATGATATGTAGATGGCATTAAATACCCTTCTGGAATGATTCTGCTAATCTTTCCTATCAACCTTTCATTGTTATTTAGTATATCAATAATTTCATGTACTGTAGACCCTTCTGGAATAAACAAACGATGGATAACAGACTTGCCAATAGCAAGCTTGCGCATCACTTGGTACGGAGTGATATGTTTGGTTAGTTTATATTCACCGCTTTTTAGAGGTGAGTAGTAAGAATATATATGGCTTACTATCTCGAATACTTGATCGTGTTTTATAACTTTTTCATCTAGAAGCAATGAGCTGATTTCTCCTATTGTCATTCCCGATTTAATCACAATAACTTTCTCTTCATTGAGCTCACCAGGCAAAAACATGCAAGGTACAAGGAAAGCTGAAACGCTTATAGCAAGGACAGAAACGGTAAGAGCAATAAATAATTTGATTTTCACTACTCGCTTCATCGTAAGCTATAGATCTGATGTAGATATATCTGCTACACCTTCCGAAGCGTCAGAAATTTTTTCAATTTTCATCTTGGCTTTTTTTAGCATTGATTCGCAATGTTTCTTAAGAAGAACACCACGTTCAAAGCTATTGACTGCGTCTGTGAGCTCTTGACTACCTGAATCAATACCCCTCACTATTTCCTCAAGCTCAGACAGTGCAGACTCAAAACTCATTTTTTCGATAGCTTTAGGATCAGACATAAGATAAAATAAGTATTTAGTTCGTGACTCAGATTAAACAATATTTATTTTTGATATGCAAGTGAGAATTTCAAAGCCAGCAAGATCTTCAATGCAATACGGAAAGAATGAAGGCGATTGGTTGATGGAGTACGTAAGAGAGCCAAATGCAAGGTACAAAGAATCGTATTTTGGAAGAACAACATCGAAGGATATGGGAAATGAGGTGCGTATCTCTTTCGATAATCTAGAGTCAGCTATAAAATTTGCTGATAAGAATCATTATTCTTACGAAGTAATTCAGCCTAAAAAAACTAAGTTGCATAAAAAGAGTTACGCTAGTAATTTTCGTTAAACCTGTCATCTCGCATGCGACCGGCGTTGTTGCATGGCTATTGATCGGCTAAAAATCCTCCAGCCCGTCATCTCGTAAACGAGCTCTCTAAAGTATAGAGTCTGGCTCTACCGATTGAGATTCCGTATAGCTCCCTTGAAAGTCACGTGTGGAGCGACCCAGAGGGAGAAAATCACTTACGGAATGAAAGGAAATTCAAAGTATATTTTCCTTTTTAAAATATTTTTACAAATTCTTTTTTTAGAATTTTATCAAAATCCTGCATTGATATTTTAATTCCAAGCTGTTTTAAAGATGTAACGGGATAATCTGAAATTCCACAAGGAATTATTTTTGAATATTTACTAAGGTCTGTTGAGATATTTATCGCAATACCGTGATACGTAACCCATTTTCTGACTCTAACTCCTATAGCTGCGATTTTTGATGGCGCATCATTTACCATTACCCAGATGCCTACCCTATCTTTAATTGTAAATGCTTTTAATCCCAAATGAACAAGAGAGTTAATCATCCATTTTTCTAAATTCCTAACATATAATTTGATATCACGTTTTCTAGAAGGTTTTCTAAGGTCTAAAATAGGGTATATAACTCTTTGACCTTCCCCATGATAAGTAAATTTTCCTCCTCTATTTGTGTAGATGATTGGTATATCGCTATTTGCATCTAATAGTTCTTCTGGATTATAGCTAGTGCCAGCTGTATATGTATCTGAATGCTCAAGAAGAAAGACAGTTTCTTTTGCTTTACCTGATATAACATCAGAGAGTTCTTGCTCCACGAGCTGTATTGTTTTTTTATATTCAGACAAATCAGGTAAAGATATCCAGTTGACCATAAACTAATCTTAACCTTATCTACGACCAAATAGCTTTTCAATATCTTGCAGTTTAAGCTCAACATATGTTTGCCTTCCATGGTTACACTGACCAGAAAAAGGAGTCTCTTCCATTTGACGTAATAATCCATTCATTTCTTCGCTATTGAGTTTTCTGCCAGCCCTTATGGAGTAATGACATGCATAGGTTTCTGTCACATGTTCAATCAATTCTGTTAGTGCTATATTTGCCTCGAACTCAGAAAGGTGATCAGCCAAATCTAATATGAGTTTTGACGGATTGATGCCTCCTAGCAAGCTCGGTATTTCTGATACGATGATTGACTTCTCTCCAAATTTTTCAATCGTAAGCGCAAGATTTGATAGAATTTTTTTATTTTCTTCCAATAATTCTGCACGTTTTGAGTCTGGTAGTTCTACAACTTCAGGGATTAAAATGCGTTGCTTTGTTAGACCATTTTTTTCTATTTGTTTTTTGATGTTTTCATAACCGATACGTTCATGTGCTGCATGTTGATCTGTGATAATGACGCTATCATCTGTTTGAGATATTATATATGTTCCATGTAGCTGAGCCTTTGCTGCTCCAAGTGGAAAACACGCATTATTACTCTGCTTCTCTAATTCTTTATTAGAATTATCTTCTTCAACAATAGAATGTGGATTACTTTCGAATAAACTATTGTTTTGGCTGAGTGCATAATCAATTCTAGGAGTAGCAATGGATGTATTCTTTTTAGCCGAATTATAAGAAGGCATGTGAAATCTGCCTTGAGTGTTTTGCGTAGATTCACTAACGCTACTATCCATAATTTTGCCAGTATTTTGCATATAATTTATTGCAATGTTGGACGGAGCATTTGATACTCTGCCACTAGAATTATTTAGTGCATCTTTAATGGCGCTTATAACTAATCCACGAATTAGACTTGGATCATGAAAACGCACTTCGGTTTTAGCGGGATGTACGTTCACATCAACAAAATGCGGGTTCATCTTTAAAAATAAGACGGATATTGGATGGCGATCACGAGCTAGATAATCTTGATAGGCAATTTTCAGAGCTATATTTAGTATCTTATCTTTAACAGGTCTATTATTGATAAATAGAAATTGATCTTCAGCGGAAGCTCTATTATATGTTGGAAGAGAGGTGTATCCATAAATCTCTAACCCTTCCCGTGCGTGAGAAACTTCAGAAGAATTTTCGATAAATTCCATTCCTATAATTTCATTAATTCTATTTTCTATATTATCGGAGGTTGAATCTTTCCTATCTCGTACTTTGATTAGCTCCTTTCCATTATGAGTTAAAGTAAAAGCAACATTGGGGTGTGCAAGGGCAAGTTTTTTAATCACAGAGATAGATGAATTTAACTCTGTTCTGTCAGTACGCAGGAACTTAAGCCTTGCTGGTGTTGCAAAAAATAAATCTCGTACCTCAATTATAGTACCTTCGTTGCAAATAGCTGGAATGATAGGATCAATTACTCCACCAGTGACAGTAAGAGAGTGGGCAGAATTGGTATTTTGTTTTTTAGAGGTAATTTTAAACTTACTGATTGCGCAGATAGATGGTAAGGCTTCCCCACGAAAACCAAAACTATTTATGTTTAACAAATCATCTTCATCAAGCTTTGATGTGGCATGCCTCTGGATTGCAAGAGAAAGATCTTCTTTGCTCATGCCAGCGCCATTATCTTTTATTGTAATTAAATTCTTTCCAGCAGTTTCTAAAAGGATAGAAATTTTTGTAGCTTTAGCATCAATTGCATTTTCCACAAGTTCTTTTACTACTGATGAGGGTCTTTCAATAACCTCCCCTGCAGAAATTTTATTTATAGTACTATTTGAAAGAACTTTTATAGTCATAAATTCATAAACTTGCATTAATACAGCTGAATAATATCACCAAATGAATAAAAATTGCAAATGAGGTAGTAGAAAGTTATATTTTTGGTAAATTAGTTCTAACTTGACCATTGTTACAACAATGATTATAATGCTCGATGAAATCATTATTTTTTGAATAATATCCGTAGAGAGTAAGATGAAGATTGTTAAGTCCCTGAAGTCCTTGAAAGACAGAGATAAAAATTGCAGGCTAGTTAGAAGAAAAGGCAGAGTCCTTGTCATTAATAAAGTGAATAAGCGTTTTAAAGCTAAGCAAGCTTAATTGCTACGATGTGGTGATGGAGTCATGTTTGCGATGCATGTCTAACAAAAAGCTTATAGTGAATACTATCATTAGTAGATTAAGTTGAGTTTGGCTCGATTTTTCTTTTTATTGAAAGAATAGAAGGCGCTTCGTTTCATATCACCTTAGAAAAAATATCTTAAAATAGCAAGAAATTGTAAAAATGAATATAGATAAAATTCCAGCAAAAACGAAAAATGGGGATTTTAATATAATTATTGAAATCCCTATGAATGACAATCCTGTAAAATATGAATTTGATAAGGATGCAGGTGCAATCATTGTGGATCGTTTTATACCTGTTTCTATGTCGTACCCATGTAATTACGGTTTTATTCCTCACACTCTTTCAAATGATGGAGATCCAGCAGATGTGCTTGTGATATCTCAGTATCCTCTTTTACCAGCATCGATCATTACAGTGCGTCCAGTTGGCGTACTAATCATGGAAGATGAGTCTGGCATGGATGAGAAAATACTTGCATTACCTATTTCTAAGATAGATCCTACATATGATTCAATCCAAGATATTGATGATGTCCCTGATATGCTAAAGCGCAAGATAAATCACTTTTTTGAGTATTATAAAAAACTTGAAAAAGGTAAGTGGGTAAAAGTCGTTGGATGGGAAGATGCTAGAAAAGCAAAATCTCTTATTCAAGAAGCTGTTGAGAGATTTGACAAATAAGAGAAGTACTCTTTTGCGGGGTGTTAAAGTAAATTTATTTTGAATTGAGATGTCGTTACTCTTCACTCACATATTATTTATAAGTTTCATTCCTCGTGCTTAAGTCCCGTCTTGAATATATAGAAGCAGAATATAATTTTGTGATTTTTATCTTTCTAAGTATATTGACTATACATACCATTCTGTGCAAGCTTCAGCTTAACCTACTATGATACTATCTGCTATAAATTTTATTAGAGATAATATACATAATTCCTTCTGCAAAGCCTGTATATCACATAGCTGGCCACAATGCTAACTAGGGCTAAAAAAGTTAAAGAGACGGTTTGATATATAGTTGGAATCTGATTATTGTAAATTATTGTTATAATAGGTCTAACCAGAATATAAAATGGATTGAACTCAAATAAAAATCTCTTATTTTCAGGTATCATTTCTATAGGATACACAATTGGAGTAAGCCAAAAAGATATATTCAGAGCTATATTTACAAAATCCCCTACGTCTCGAATATATGGAGTTAAAAAAGCCAAAGCAATAGATAGTGAGAATAAAATTATGACTATTGCTCCCAAATATAAGGGAAATAAAATTATCGCAGAACCAATATTGTGAGTGGTAAATAATAATATTAGAATATACATAACTAAGAAGGAAACCAGGTATGTATATAAATTGCGCAAGACTTCTGCAATAGGAAAGATTGTTTTTGAGATCATGCATCTTTTTATAATATCATGCTGGGAAATAAGAGAGTTTGATGCTCCTATCAGAGAAGAAGAAATAAAACCCCACAATACCACGCCACTTATCAAATATACGATGTAATTTTCTACAGGAAAGCGCATTATATTAGAGAAAACTACAGCATAAATTATAACCTGCATTGAAGGTTGTATAACAGTCCACAAAATGCCTAAAAATGAATCTCTATATTGGCGAGTTATTGAATTACTTGCAATAATGAAGGCTGTTAGAAAGTAGTATTTATCGAATATTCTGTTAATTTCTGCTTTAATCATGAGCTAGATTCCTTTAAATGCAAAATTTCTTTTTGGTATTTATCAATCATTTTGTCGGTACTACCGGCATCAATCAGCTCTCCCTTATCCATGATAAAGCATTTATTGCAAAGATCGGATATCTCTTTGGCAGAATGAGAAACAAAAATAGCTATAGGCACTTCATCCCATTTCTTTTTCATCATCATGCGTGACTTCTCTATAAACCCAGCATCTCCAGTAGCAAATACCTCATCCAGTAACAAAATATCTGGCTGTTGAAAGATCACCGACGCAAAGGCGAGTCTTATTCGCATGCCAGAAGAATATGTTTTTAATGGCAAATCGATTTTTTCATCTAGTTCCGCAAAATCTATAATCTTTTCTTCAACATCTTTTGAATATTCTGCTAATTTACCCCTATAAGCATAGCTGAGTTTAATATTCTGTCTTCCCGATAGTTCATCATCGAAGCCCGCTCCCATTTCAACTAGTGGAGCAATTCTGCCTTCTACTATACATGTTCCGGAGTGAATAGGATAATTTCCAGAAATCACTTTGAGTAAAGATGACTTCCCACTGCCGTTTGAACCTAAGATGCCAATTCTGTCTCCATCTTTTGCATCAAAATTGATATTTTTTAATATTGGAATTTTAGTGGATAAAATGCTGTTTTTAGTAAAGAGCATTTGGCGAATAGTAGAAGATCTCGCATGAGTATCAATGCCATTTACGCAGACATTTCTTAGACTAATTTTAGCTCTCATTACAAATATATACCCATATAGTCTAGTATAACTTCATCTGTCCATCAGAAGTCATTTTATCCAAAACATAAGCTTGTACCTTCTCGAAGGCTCTGCTTTCAATTTGGCGTACACGTTCTTTTGATATACTATACTCGCAGCTAAGAGTATCTAAGGTAGATGGACTATCATTCAATTTTCTTGCAGTAAGAATTTTCGCTTCCCTTTCATTTAATACGCACATAGCTTCAGATAGAATTTGGCTACGATTTGTAGAAAGCTGCTTGGTTGATAGCTTATCCTCCTGAGACGAGGTGATAGCAGGAAGAAGATCTATCATTTCACCGCTTGAGTCGTCATTCTGATCTACAAAGCGATTTAATGAAGTGTCCCCCCCGCCAGAAAGGCGAGTATTCATTTCTCCAACCTCCTTCACGCTAACGCCAATCTCATCAGCTATTTCTTGGTAATCTCCATCATTTACTGACCTATTATAGAGATTTGATATTTTTCTTTTGACTTTTCCTAAGCTAAAAAATAACTTCTTCTGTGCAGCAGTAGTACCAATTTTTACAAGCGACCAAGATTTTAAAACATATTCTTGGATAGATGCCTTAATCCACCACATTGCATATGTAGAAAGTCTATAACCAGTATCTGGGTCGTATTTTTTGACAGCTTGCATTAATCCGATATTACCTTCTGAGACTAGCTCAGATATGGGAAGTCCATAATTCTTATATTTCATAGCCATTTTGGCAACGAGCTTTAAATGACTAGTTACTAATTTATGTGCAGCATCTAGATCATGTTTTTCTAGATAAGATTTTGCTAACATAAATTCTTCCTCTTGCGAAAGGGATGCTATTGCATTTACTTCTCGCAAATATTTGCTAAACCCATCACTTCCGCTGATCGATGGTAAATTTACTATGTTAGACATGTGGCTACCTAAGCATTTTAAAATTGACAAATTTTATCATAAAAATCACAGAATTAAAAGGTCTGATTACTAATCTAACTCTAACTCTTTGAGAAGAATATTCGTTATCTCGTAAGTTTTAGAACCTTTCGGAGTATGTACATCCGCAACATCACCGACTTTTTTTCCTATCAGTGCTTTGGCAAGAGGAGATTTTGTAGAAATTCTACGCTTTGAGATATCCGCTTCATACTCACCTACGATATGATAGATACATTCTTCTTCAGTATCATCATCAATTAATTCTACAGCTGCACCAAATTTAACACTATCATTTGAAAGCTTTGAAATATCAATAACATCTGCCCTAGAAAACTTGTCTTCAAGGTCAAGTATTCTTCCTTCCATAAAACTCTGTTTCTCTCTTGCTGCGTGGTACTCCGCATTTTCTGATAGATCTCCAAATTCCCTTGCAGTAGCAATTGCTTCAATGATTGCAGGGCGATCTGTATATTTTAACTGCTTAATTTCTTGCTCTAATTTTTCATAGCCCTTCTGAGTAATTGGAAACTTGATCATAGCTATTACATCTTGTTTAAATTAAGATTTGGAGTATATTTATGCGGTAACAATTTGTCAAACTGGCATAGTTTATGGATAATACAGAGATACTTAATTTTGAAATAAAGCGCAAAGCGTTCCACCTTTGCAGCATTATATTTCCAATCGCATACTTGTTTGTATCAAAATTCACCATGAGTTCTATCTTGTTATTACTAACATGCTTTACACTCTATGTTGATATATATAGGCATTATGATGGGAATATTAAATGGGTAACCAATAAATTTTTAGGAAAATTCTTGCGCCCAGAAGAAAGAAGGGGGAAATCTTCGCTAACGGGATGTGTTTACATGGGCCTTGGATTTCTTATAAGCTGTATATTTTTTTCAAAAGGCTTAGCAATTACTTCGTGGCTTATATTAATTATTTCAGATGCTTCTGCATCAATTATTGGAATAAGATACGGATTACCGCTTCCAAATGGAAAATCGTATATAGGCTCGATAGTATTTTTTGTTTCTGCAATATTCATAAGCATAGTTACATATTTTTTGATAGGTTATAGTACAAGCTTCGGTATCATAATAATTAGCTCATTACTCGCAACTATTGTTGAATTTTTCTCAAAGGAGATTAATGTAAACGACAATTTGCTAATACCCATAACTTATGCAACATCTACTTTTGTTTTAGGGCTAGTATAATATTAGCGTTTGAAGGTGTATTACGATGAAAATTCCATTAGAATTTTATGATCATATCAGAGGCATTGTGCGTGTATCTGATATTGTGCGCTTGAAAGTTGCTCTTACGAAAAAAGGTGGGGAGCATCTTGGCATATGTCCTTTTCATAGTGAAAAAACGCCATCATTTACTGTTAATGATGCAAAAAGATTTTACCATTGTTTTGGATGTAGCGCACATGGAGATGTAATACGCTTTGTATCGGAAACAAGTGGTATTAGCTATAAAGAAGCTGCGATTAAAATTGCTGGTGATAATGGTATTGAACTACCCAAGATATCCAAGGCTCAAGAAAAGCAATATGAGGAAGTAGATTATATTCACAATATCTTAGAACAGGCATCGCAATTTTTTGCAAGCAGTCTAGATACTAATGCCAAGAGATATCTAGAGCAAAGAGGGCTAAATGAAGGAGTAATAAAGAATTTCGAAATTGGTTATTCGCTTGGTGGTGGCGTATTAGAGAATTTTTTTGCAAAAAAATCTATTCCTTTGAAAGACCTAGTAAAAGCTGGGTTAATGGGCAGAAGGGAGGATGGAAAAATCTATGAAATATTTCATAAGCGCATAATGTTCCCAATTAGAAATATCTACAACAAAGTAGTAGGATTTGGAGGAAGGGCAATGGGAGATGCAATGCCAAAATACATAAATTCCCCCGAAACTATTGTGTTTAAGAAAGGAGAGATGATGTATGGCGAAAATATAGCCACTAGTCATTCATATAAAGATAATTACTATATAGTTGTGGAAGGCTATATGGATGTTATAGCACTTAATCAACATGGTTTTAAACACGCAGTAGCCAGCCTTGGGACGTCAGTAACAGAGAAGCATTTGCAAAAATTATGGCGCTCATCTGATCAGATAATAGTTTGCCTAGATGGAGATAATGCGGGTCTTAGAGCAAGCAATAGGTTGGTAAATATAGGGTTGCCTCATATTTCTCCAGATAAATCTTTATCTTTTATTTGCTTGCCTTCTGGTTTAGATCCAGACGATGCAGTGCGCTCAAAAGATGGTTCATCATTCAAAGATATGCTAAATAAACGCATAAGCTTATCTGAAATGATATGGCAAAATGAATTTCTTGCTGCAAATAACGAAAATGCTTTAAAGACTGCAGAGTCAGTGGCGTCTCTGGAATATAAGCTGGCGGGGTATTGTACGAATATTCAGGATAATGCTCTCAAAGTGAATTTTCAGCGTTATTTTAAGGGGATGATTTGGGATAAAGTAGTTCGTAAGAAGGGTAAAGGAGGTGACGGTGATGTTGTAAATAAAAAGATAGGCAGAACTATATCTAAGAAATATTCAGAATTAGAATTTTTAGAGTACGCAATATGCTCCTTCTTGGTTAAATATCCAGGCGTTATTCTTGAGGAAGATTACAAAAACTCTCTTGTGAATTTATTATTAAAGAATCGGACTCTTAATGAGTTTAAGGATTGGATGCTGCATGCTGCTGACACACAAGAGCCAGAATTAGACAAAGTGATAAAGAGTAATGTAAAAAATACTAGATTTCATGACGCTTATTTAGTAGTATCGGACGCCGATACCTTGTTCTTAGATGTAGAATTTTTAGATAAGAATTTCAAGAGTCTTAATGAAAAGGAGAAGTTTTTGGAGTGGTTGTGCAAGAAGCATTATTTTCTGACTCTGAGGCAAGAGTACGAAGACATATTGCGAGAAAATAACGATCAGGCGCAAGCTCGTTCTGTTTCATATCTTAAAGAAATTCAAAAAATTTCTAAAGAGCTTAGGTATTTAAGCGATAATTTTATAAATAATTAATTCAGCAATTTCATGGACAAAAAGGAAACTAGCTCTAACAAAGGAACTTCCGATAATCTTGAAAATTTAGTACAAGAAGGAAAAAAGAAAGGATTTATAACTTATGACGAATTGAATAAATCTATTTCCAAGACGAGCAAATTATCTATTGATGAGTTAGAAAATGCAGTTTCAAAATTCTCAGAAGCTGGAATTGATATCATTGATGACGATGATAATGAAGATATCAAGCTTGATATCAATGTGAATGAAGAATTAACTGTTTCAAATAGACCATCATCTAGCACATCTGAAGAAGATTCCGCAGATAATACGGGCTCTACTGATGATCCTGTGCGTTTATATTTGCGTGATATGGGTGGTGTTGGATTGCTCTCACGTGAGAATGAAATAGAAATTGCAAAGAGAATAGATGTAGGAAAGGAGCTAATGTTACATTCACTTTGTGAAAGTCCACTTGCCATGAAATCTATGATTAAATGGTTTGAGGATCTTGCAAATGAAAAAATTATGCTCAGAGATCTAATAGATCTTGATGCAAATTTAGTTACGGAAGAATCTCTACAGGATGTGGAAGAGGCTTCAGAAGAAAGCGATGACGAAGAATCGGCAGATCAAGATGTTGAAAGTAATTCTTTGTCCATATCTGCTATGGAAGCAGAGCTTCTTCCTTCTATGATTGATAAAATGGAAAATCTTGCAAAGATTTGTGGCAATATTCTATCAGAAACAGTGTCACATTTTGCATCAAGTGCTAAAGCATCAGCTTTAAAAACGAACAAAACATATAAAACGAATTTAAAAAATTTAATAGCAGAAGTGTCTTCGGTGCATCTCCATTCAAAGAGAGTGGAGGAAATGCTAGAAGAAATATATTCTGTTAACAAAACATTATTACCAAAGGAAACCAAGCTATTAAATTTCGCAGAAAAGCATAAGGTCAGTCGCATGAGCTTTTTAAAAGAATATGCGAATTTTACTAACTCAGAAGATTGGATTGCTAAACTTCAAAAGAAAAGAGAAGTTTCTTGGAAAAATTTCTTATCTGAAGAACAAGAAGCAATTAATCAGTTTCTTGATGATATCAAAGATGTAGAAGATAAGGTTGGGCTTAGCATGCCAGAATTTAAGCGTATTATAGCGGCTATTCAGAAGGGAGAAAGGCAGTCCACAAGAGCTAAGAAGGAAATGATTGAAGCAAATTTACGTCTAGTTATTTCAATTGCAAAAAAATATGCTAATCGTGGTTTACAATTCTTGGATCTAATCCAAGAAGGAAATATAGGCTTGATGAAGGCAGTAGACAAATTTGAATATAGTAGAGGATTTAAATTTTCAACATATGCCACCTGGTGGATACGTCAAGCGATCACCAGATCTATAGCAGATCAGGCTAGAACTATTCGTATTCCTGTTCATATGATTGAGACTATTAATAAAATTATACGTACTACTCGTCAAATGGTAAGTGAACTTGGGCATGAACCTACGCCAGCCGAGATAGCTGCTCGCCTATCAATGCCTATAGATCGGGTGAAAAAAGTAATGAAAATTGCAAAAGAGCCTGTAAGTCTTGAGAATCCTGTTGGTGATGAAGAGGGTAGTTATTTGGGTGATTTTATTGAAGATAAAAACGCTGTACTTCCAAGTGAAGCTGCTTTTCAGTCTAATTTACGTGAAACAACTACAAGAATTCTTTCTACTCTTACTCCGAGAGAAGAACGTGTGCTTCGTATGAGATTCGGTATTGGTGTAACTACTGACCACACTTTGGAAGAGGTGGGACAGCAATTTAATGTTACCAGAGAAAGAATCCGTCAGATTGAAGCAAAGGCTTTGCGTAAGTTAAAACATCCAACAAGATCAAAAAAAATGGTGAGTTTCTTAAGCGGATCTGGTACTCCAAGCAGCTAGTGTCCTGTTATAGATATAAAATTACATTAGAATATTTAGGTAAAGGGTATTGCGGTTGGCAAAGGCAAAAGGAGGCCTTATCACTGCAGCAGATTATTGAGGATGCAATCTTTGCTTTTACTAAGGAGAGAGTATCTCTGATTGTCGCTGGTCGCACGGATGCTGGAGTTCATGCATATGGTCAAGTAGCACATTTTGATTTATCGCAAGAGCATGATCTGAAGAAACTTATGTATTCTATTAATCACTTTGCTCGTCCACATACTATTGGTGTCGTAGACTCTGAAATGGTGGATACAGATTTTCATGCTCGTTTTTCTGCCAAAGCTAGGCATTATGTTTACAAAATTCTCAACAGAGGATCTGTTAATATTATTAATAAAGACTTGGAATATCATATAAGAGGTCTCCTTGATATAGAAGAAATGCAAAAAGGAGCGAATTATCTGTTAGGTATGCATGATTTTACCTCTTTTCGTGCTAGTGAGTGCCAGTCCAATTCACCTATTAGGACGCTAGATAAAATTGAAATTGTAAAAAACGGCGAGAGTGAAATAAGGTTGTATTTTTCATCTCTTTCGTTTCTACATCACATGGTAAGAAATATCACAGGTAGTTTAATAATGGTGGGAAGCGGAAAATGGAAAGTAGAAAAAATCAAAGAAGTATTGGATAGTAAAGATAGAAGGCTAGCTGCCAGCACTGCACCCGCACATGGTCTATATTTCCTTAGAGTGGATTATTAAGATATAGACCAGACCATGTGCTAGGTAGAGATAAGTATTGAGTTTTCTTAATCATCAAAATATTGTACAGCAACCACCACAATCGTAAGGATCATCATTATAATGGTCACCAATCAATGGGTTATTACTTAATATTGTATAGCTATATAGGGCATTTTCATTATCATCTAAACCATTGTGATGATAATCCATAAATTTAGCAATTTTTTCTTGCTTTAAGTCCTTGATTACATCTTTTGTAAAAATCTCTTGCTGC
>JAOMYS010000060.1 GCA_028372485.1 Rickettsiaceae bacterium
TTAATTAATTTGGGTGCAATGTCTATGCCGCTTGCTTTAGCAGCTTTTAAGTTTAGAAATAATTCCATTTTATCTGGAAATTCTGTAGTCATATTGCTTATACCCTTTCCATGTAAACTTGATGCTATCATCCTAGCAGTTTGACGCCCTATTTCGTATTGGTTAGGGCCATAAGCAGCAATTACTCCTTGCTCAACAATGTCTGTATCACTTGCAAATACTGGTATTTTTTGTAAATTTGCAGCTTTTACGATCATGCGCATTGCAGATAAGGCAGTATTATCGTTACTAATAAAGATTGCATCAACCATTGATGCAATCTTAGTAGCACTTTGTGCAACATCAGATGTTTTAGCAGCGGTGATAGTGATTAGCTCTATACCATATTTGGGGCAAATAGCTTGTAACTTCTCTATTAGAGAAATTGAGTTAAGCTCTCCTGGATTATATACGAAGCCAAGCTTTTTAATTGAAGGCTTAATCTGCAAGAACATTTCTATCTGAGGCTCTAGTGGCACAAAATTTGATACTCCGGATATATTACCATCTGTTTTATCAAGAGATTCTATCAAGCCTGCTTCAACTGGATCTGTAACACTTGCAAATATCAATTTCGTATCAGTATTTTTTACAAACTTAGCAAAGGATTGAGCGGATATAGTGCCAATTCCAACAACTATATCCGGATCATTGCTCATGAATTTATTTGCAATCTGCCCAGCTAGCGATACGTTTCCTTGTGCAGACTCAATTCTGATATCAGCATTTTTACCGTTTACATATCCTGCACTAGACAATCCATCTAAGATTCCACGAGCAGTGGAGTCAAGAGCTGGATGTTCTACAAATTGACTGATATAGATTTTGACTATCTTCTCTTGTGCAATTGATTTATTTGAGAAAAATAAAATCGTACAAATAGTAATTATAGTGGTAAATAGAATATTAGTTTTATAAGTCATTTTTTACCTCTTAGGTTATTTTCTTCAGAAGATTTCTATAACCATTATTTGGTTCATCTTTTAAAAATCTCGCGACTCTTCCAATTGTTGTGAGACTAGCACTGGTAATTTCATGAATCTCTCTATAAGAAAGCTCACCCGTTTCTAGTAACTGGCACACTTTCCATCTTTCTTTTAAAGCCTTCAACTCGCTCGGGGTACATAGATCAACTAATAGCCTATCTAATTCATCCTTGGTTTTTAGCGTTAAAATTGCATTTGTAAGCCCTGTCAATTCTTTCATGTTGAGTTATTCTTGTTATGTAGTTAGTCTGTACTAGTATAGTAGCACGATAGTACGATGGTCAAGACATTTTTTAATTAATAAATTCTTATTTTTCTTGGGGCCCATATAATTTTTACATTTCGGGCGCTCAAATTTACGGAGATAAGTGTTAATTTGTGGAATGAAGTTTCGAATAGCGATGCAAGTAAAGTCACTTTCTTTGCATATTCTGATCTTTTCTCGATTCACTATATATATGATATGCTAGTGAAGAAGAGAGCATGAGTATTATGCAGATAAGGAAACTTCGAGTGCTAAAAGAATCTGGTATACTATAAATTGTAAGATATGCAGAGTAATAACCAAACCCACATGATAGGGCGAATATTAATAGCGTAGTAAATAAATCTCTTTCTTCAAATTTTTCCATTACGATAAAAATCGTATTTAAAAAAAGCGCATGTAAGCAAGTAAAAAACAAAATACGTTCTAGAATCGCAAGTATTGTATACTGTTCAAAATATGGGAGTGAAACAACTAGCAACATTAGAGATACAATGGAATAGGTAGTTATCTGGTTTTTATTATAGTATTTCTTCTTCATAAGAATGATAGAGACTATAGGAAACAAGATGGCTAGTCCTAGCATAACAATATATTCAGTATTGATAGAGCTACTTTGTATATAAATTTCATATCCATCCAGCTTCATTACTGTGACGTAAACTATAACAAATCCAATAAAAGATTCTACGCCTATATGTGGGACAATTTTAGAAATACTATGATGGTCAATATCATTTTCTTTTTGTGATGTATAGCGTGCAGTATTTTGTATCAAAAGCCATAATGACAATAAATTCAGTACTATTACTGCCTTATAGGCTTCTAAAGTAAAGTATTTAATAATTGCAAGGGTAATTCCTATACTCAAAATGGATAAAAAATACGCATAGGTTATATATAAATCGTTATTTTCTCTAATATGCATGACATAGCGAAAAATCAATGAAATAGTTATGATCGCACCAGAAAACGCAATACAAAAGTACCAAAAAATTGATGCTTGGAATATACCAAAAATTATTACATTGAGAACACAAAACCAGTATAGGCAGGCATTATAGGTAATAACCATGTTAGAGTTATAGATATTATTAAAAAACATAATCATTATTATTGCAGTAATGTATCCACATATTTGTATAAACTCGATTTTATGAAGTTCTGCAAAAGATATTGAGTCTTCAAGTACGTAATCCAATATGAAGATATTGTTTGCTGCAATAGTTGCTAAAAAAGCAACTATGCAGAAAATTGAATTATGTATAGGTGCTACTATGCTTCTGTTTGTCATAAATATGATTTGCTAAATATATGCGGTTGGTATATAAATTTTCATTGATAATGAGTAATTGTGTGTCATACACGAATTGCAACATGTAATTTAACTCTCAACGTAATTGCTATCAGTATTGTAGGCAAATAAATTTGTATAGATATAGTTAAATTATACGCTGATTGATGTATGTTTATCTCAGCTTTATTCATGAGAATATTTAGAAATACATTTTTATGAGAATATATGAAAAAACGAATAATAATCGATGCAAACTTCCCTACAGAAACAAGGGTGTCACTGCTAGACAAGAATAATAATATTGAGAATATAGAATTTAGTTATGCTAATAAAGAGAATATAAAAGGAAATATTTATTTAGCAAAGATAACACGTGTAGAACCTTCTCTTCAGGCTGCTTTTGTAGATTACGGTGAAGATAAGAGTGGCTTCTTGCCATTTAATGAGATTCATAGCAATTATTATCATGTACCATCTACAGACAAGAAAACAGATTCGTTTATAGGTGATAAGATCGTTGTACCAGAGATTACTTCTGAAGATCTTGCGCAAGATAAAAAACAAAATAAATTAGCTGAACTTGCAAATAGAGATGAGATTGATATCAAAACCATAGAAAAAATGGTAGATGAAGGTCTTGGTCACGATATTAATATAGAAGCAGAGGAAAGCGAAATAGATTCATTTGACTCATCATCAGAGAAAATAGAAAATGAATATAAAATACAAGAAGTTATAAAGAAAGGGCAAGTTCTACTTGTACAAGTCACAAAAGAAGAAAGGGGAAATAAGGGTGCTTCTCTTACGACTTATATATCTCTTGCTGGGAAGTATTGTGTTTTAATGCCTAATAAATCTTCGCAACATGGTATATCCAGAAAGATATCCAATACAGAGGAAAGAAAAAGATTAAAAAAAATCGTAAATAATATAGGAGCAGGAGAAACAAACGGCGCAAGTGTAATCGCAAGAACTGCTGGAGTTGGTCGTTCCACTCTAGAAATAAAAAAAGATTATGACTGTCTTGCAAAACTTTGGAATAAAATACGTGAAGTAACGCTAAAGTCACAAGCACCAGCATTTATTCATCAAGAAGATGGTATTATACGCAAAACTATTCGTGATATGTTTGACATTAATGTCAAAGAAATCGTGGTACAAGGCAAGGAGGCGTTTAACTCTTGTTTAAAATTCATGGAGGAGATATCTCCTAAGAATTTAAAAACTGTAAGGGAATATAAGGGCAAAGTTCCTATTTATACAAAATTTGCTATTGAAGATCAGCTTATTAAGTTATATCAACCGGTGGTTAGCCTACCATCTGGTGGCTATATAGTGATACATCCAACAGAAGCATTAATTTCTATTGATGTAAATTCTGGTAGAGCGACAGGAGAACGTAACGTTGAAAAAATGGCGCTTACTACAAATATGGAAGCTGCTCGTGAAATTGCAAAACAGTCAAGGCTAAGGGATTTATCTGGTCTGTTAGTAATAGATTTTATAGATCTCAATGAATCTAAAAATCGTAAAATGGTTGAGAGATCATTGTGGGAATATTTTAGCAAAGATAAAGCTAGAATTCAAACATCACCTATCAGTGTATTTGGGTTATTAGAGATTTCAAGACAAAGGTTGCACCCATCATTTTTAGAAATGAATTCTAGTATGTGTAGTCATTGTAGCGGTAAAGGTGTGACCAGATCCAATGAACCGAATGCTATGCTAATTTTACGTACAATAGAAAATGAAATATATAATGGTAAGTTTGATTCTGTGAATGTTTATGGAATTGCATCATCCATTATATACTTGCTTAATAATAAGCGCATGGAAATAGATTTTATCGAAAAAAAATACTCAATTAAATTGAACTTTTTGATAGACAGAGATGCAACATCAGATAGTTATTCCATAGAAAAGATTAAAGCTTCTAATAAAAGTAAAACAGATACTGTTGTTAGTACACCTGCTATTCAAGATGTCTATAACATCTATCAACAAGAAGAAAATTCTCCTACAGAAACAGAAGGAGAGAAGCGTAAAATTAATAAAGTGCGTAAGAAAACTTCTGGCAATCCATCTAGAGATTCACGATCTATCGATGATAAGAGTTCAGATGAAGAGACATTTAAAGATGTTGCCCAAAAGGACAATTCAGAGAAAGAAACAAAAACTAGAAAAAAAATAGCAAAAAAGAATACTTCGAAAGTTTCACATAAAAAGAAATTGGATGAAAGTAAGTAATAGATTTGCTTCTACGCTACTGCTATTACTATTTTCGCTATTTGTAGCTTCATGTGGTTTTAAGCCAGCCTATAGGATAGGTAATAATCCAACTAGTAGATTTTTGGCAAATATTGAAGTCGTACCTATAAATTCAGTTGAAGGAGCGATTTTCTATGATCATATGATGAACATCCTTCCACAAAAAATCGAAAGTCTTTATATACTTGATGTCAATATGGTATTCTCAAATGAGTCTAGTATAATAGAACAAAATTCTGATACTCTGAGAAACAGGTTAACTCTTAGAATATCGTATAACATTAGAGAAAAATATAATTCACAAATTATCACTTCAGGCAAATTTGTAAAATCATCTTCTTTCAGTACTGGATTTTCTTCTTACAGCAGTTTAATCTTACAGCAGGATGAGAAAAGATATCTTGCAATATCAGCAGCTGAAGAGGTGAGAAACCGTATAATGTTATTTATTGAAAAGAAAAATTACAGTTAATGAAATTTTATAGCTCTGCATTACCTGAATTAATAAAGAAGATTGAGCAAGATACTGTCAAAGCTTTATTACTGCATGGTAATAACCAAGGTTTTATCACTTCAGTTTTAAAAACTTTATCTAAGAAATTTAGTTTAACTATTACTCCTCTAAGCTATAAGGGGTTATCTTCTGAAGAGCTAGTGCTAGCATCCAATAGCCAGAATTTTTTTGGTCATAGAGAATTAATAAAAATAGTAGGTGTTACCCCTTTATTGAGCAAAACAATGAAAGATGCGTTGCAGTTAAATAAATTTGAACATTTTATTTGCTTCGTAAGTAATGAATCACTGCCTCAAAGTGGAATACGCAAATTTTTTGAAGATCACACGGAGTTTGCATCAGTTGGTTGTTACTATGATAACGAACAAACTATTGCCAAGCTGATATTGCAACAATGCACCAAAAGGAATAAAAATATAGATGAGGAAGCATTATATTATCTCAGGTCTCATTTAAAAGGAGATCATCAAATAATAAAATTTGAATTAGAGAAATTATTTTGTTTTACGCATGATCAAGAGACCATAACAAAAGATGATGTAATGCATATCTTAAGTCAAGGTGACTTGTTTACAAATAGTGATGCTATGTGCATTGCGTTTGCGTCAAAAAATTATTCAAACTTTATAGAAGAAGTAGAAAAACTTCAGAATAGTAATAAAAATGACGTATTAATAATAAGAGCGTTAATAAGATATTATCTAAATATATATATTGCGGTATCACGCATGGAAAATGGCGAGAATATAGATGGTATTATAAAAGCCCTAAAACCCCCTATTTTTTTCAAATATGTCGCTGATTTTAAACAAATAATAAAAAAATATAGCGCAGCAGATAGCATGCACTATATAAATTCCCTGCAAAAAGCAGAAATGTCTTACAAGATAAATCCTAAATCCTTTGACCTGTTCTCATCAATATGTTCTTTTTGAGAGAATTGTTTTGTTTATGCTTGTTATAGAGAGATTCCGTATAGCTCCCTTAACAGTCGCTTACGGAATGACCCAGGGGATGAAGGGGTCACTTATGAAATAACAAATCCTCAACCTGTCATCTCGTAGTAAGCGTCC
>JAOMYS010000061.1 GCA_028372485.1 Rickettsiaceae bacterium
AGACTCCACCTGGTATTTAAGTTTGATTTTATTGGTTCATTAAATAAGCTAACGCTGTTAGCAACGCCACTAGTAATTTTTATATTACTTTTTCTATTGTAAATATTATGGTAAATATCTCCGAAAAGTTTGAAATGTACAGAGTATTCATCTGATTCTAATTTAGATCTCAAAGAGAAACCTGTATATATGTCCCAAAAAGATACATCAAATCCTTGTACCTTTAAAGTGTCATTTGTATTATAGCTCTTAGTTTCAACATTTAAAAACTCGACTCCCAATTTTGGTTTAAATGTAAGGTCACTCATTTTTATAATGTAATTTATTGCACTATATGCACTCATAGAGTTCACGTCTCTAACAGATGGTAAATTATCTCCTTTAATCTTTGACTGGTAAATAGAACCTGCAGCTACTAAACCCACTTGATCTGATAAATTAAATGTTCCTCTTATACCAAATCCATTATCCTCATTACTGCTATCATGATAGCTATAAGGCTTAAGAGAGCCGTTTATATGATGATAAAACATTCCTAGTATATTTTCATTTTCTAATAATTTATCTATGCCTATTACAAAACTCCTTGAAAGAATATTATGCCTGCTATCTGAATCTCCTTTTGATTTTGAGCTTCTTATAGATCCATTGATCCAAGCTCTAAAATTGTTATGATTTTCTGAGCCTGCAGATACAGAACTGGTCTGAGAGTCTTCTTTTACAAAAGACCAAAAAGAAGACTCTTCTTGTTTACCAACTTCCCCTTCTTTCATTGCATCAACTACGCGTCTTATATCTTGCCGTTGTTCTTTTGTAAGATTTTTTCTTGATAGCGCTTTGATTGCTTGTTTGTAAGCTTCGCTATTATTATTTGATCCCCCTGCATTTAAGTCTACATCTAATTGAATGGCCTGACTTGTTAAAGAGTACAAAATGGCAACTGTTAAGATAATCCTGAATATACTCTTCTTACTGGTATTCATCATAACTAAAATATCGTTAATTTCCTAACTCTAGGAATAAACGAATAGTACAACTTAGAGAAGTAAACAACATATCATATTTATAGTTTTTTTATTCTATGAGATAAAAAACAACCTAGAGCAGAAGTGTAATAGTATCTTTATATAGCGACATGTATGGACCTAAACAATCAAAATGCAATCATGTATCCGGCCTATATCTGATAAAGTGTTAAAACGTAGATGCTATGGAATCTTTAATTTAAAATACCTCTTTCAGAGAATATTTCTAAACTTTTTGGGTTATAAATTTTTGAATAATATGAATGAAGGTAAAAATATAGAAACAACGCAAACTATCAAAGAGCCTACTTCTTCTTCTTCTTCTTTGAAGCTTTATTGCTAGAAGAATTTTTCTTTTTTTCCTTATTATCAGTGCGGCTAGTTATGTCTGCAATAGAATTCTTTAGTATTTTTATCTCAGTGTCTTTTGCAATCTGCAGGATAATTGTATTATCACTATCATTAATTTTCGTAACTGTGCCAAACAGTCCTGAATTAGTTAGCACTTCCTCACCTTTTTTGATGCCAAGCACGAGAGCTTCCTGCTCTTTACGTTTTTTTTCTTGCGGTCTAATAAGAAGAAAATAAAATACAACAAATATTAGCAGCATCGGTACTAGGTTCGACCAAATAGAAGTCTCCATTGATTCTGGAGAATTAGGTGCAGTCTCTGTTTCCTGTAATGCTATAGTGTCAGCTTCCATTTTTTTCCTTTTGATATATCTCTAAAATCTATGTACTCCGACCATGCAGAGTAATTCATTCCTGCAGTATAGAGGAGGATTTGTTTTTTTCAAGTTCCTTGTTATATAGCTTGAAATACTCTTTCTTCTCGGACAAAAGCTCAAGATGCGTGCCTTGTTCTACTGTAGAACCACCCTTCATAACTATTATTTTATCAGCATCTGTAATACTACTAAGCCTATGCGTAATAATTAAAGTAGTACGTCCCTTTCGTAGCTTAGCAATTGAATTCACAACAGATTGTTCGGACCTAGGGTCAAGAGCACTAGTAGCTTCATCTAATAACAATATTGGGGCATCCTTGATAAAGGCTCTTGCAATAGCTAGCCTCTGTTTTTGACCGCCGGATAAGGTTGAGCCAAACATACCAATAGCTGTATCATATCCTTGTGGTAATGACTCTATGAATTCATGGGCATCAGCATCTTTTGCAGCATCAATAATTTCTTTGCGAGAAACATTTAATCTACCATATGCTATGTTGTCTGCAACACTAACATCAAACAACACTGAATCTTGCGTTACCATAGCTATTTGATTTCGAAGAACACCTACTTCTATTTGCTTTATGTCATGCCCATCAATCAGAATTTCTCCGCTAGTTGGATCAAAAAAACGAACTAGCATATTTGCTATACTCGTCTTACCGCTGCCCGACATTCCAACAAACGCATATGTTTTACCAGATTCTATTTTTAGACTGAAAGACTTTATAGCAACTTTACCATCATCAAATGTTAGATTTATGTCCATAAACTCTATATTAGGATGCAGAAACTTTGGCTTAATTGGATTTGGCAAATTGCGGATAGAAGGTTTTGTGTCCAGAAGATTAAATATCCTATTAGCTGCAGCAATGCCTTCTTGCAAATTCACATTAAGTGCAACCAAGCTTTTGAATGGTCTATAAGCAGAAACAAAAGCAGTGATAAAAGCAAATAGTGAGCCTGCAGTCATCGTGCCTTCTATTATAGCATTCCCTCCATAGAGTAAAACACATGCTATAGCCACACCGCTGAGAATTTCCATTATAGGAGAAGTAAGAGAATCAAATTTTGCAGAATTTTTATAAAAAGTAAGTATCTTGGAAATAATTGTTCTTGCTCTATTGGTCTCTATTTCTTCAGTACAAAAAGATTTTATTACAGAAATTGAACGAAAACTCTCATCTAATTTAGAGGTAAAGTGACCAAGTTCATTTTGTGCACTATCTGTAGCAAGACGCATTCTTCGTCCCAGTTTCTGTACAGGATAAATAGCAAGTGGAAATACCAAGAAAACAAAAACTGATAAAAGTGGATCTAGGCTAAACATTATTATTATAAGGAAAAGCACAGATAAAAAATATTTTGCAATACCTACAAGCATGTTTGATACTGCGCCCCTCATAAGCACGATATCATTGGTGAATCTTGAAATTAATCTACCAGAAGACTGAGATTGGATAAACAAAAAATCAGCAAATAACAAATGCTCATACATTAATATTTGTATGTCTGTTAATATCTGCTGCCCTACATATTTTATTATATATCCTTGAAAATATTCAGCTATTCCCTTTATTGAATGCACAATGAATATCGCAAACGGTATTAATACTAGCATTTGACGATTTCCTTGTAAGAACACCTCATCTACCGCTGGTCTTACCAGTTGAACAATAATTGCAGTGCAGGCAGCAACCACTACCATAAAAAATATAGCTACAAAAATCTTTTTCTTGTAAGGTGACACATGGTCTTTTACCAGTCTTTTTAGAATCATTCTTGATTGAAGCGTCTTTTCTAGGAGCAAAACACACCTCTTACTGTAACGCTAATGTCAAAATAATTTTCTTGAAAAAAAGTATGAATACGCACAATAACCCATTTTTACATGTTTTAGTCTAAACAGTATCCCGCAGACCTAATGGTTTTTATTATGTGATGCTTATCAGTATCAAGCTTCATCAGAGTTCTAATACGATTTATGTGTACATCGATAGTGCGGTGAGCTATGTCTTCATCTGCTCCCCATACATAATCTATAATTTGACTCCTAGAATATATATTCTTAGGCTGCTGAACAAAAAGTTGAAGAATTTTAAACTCAGTTGGTCCCAAATGTATCTGCACGTTATTTCTGCGAACCCTATACGTGGCAAGATCCATAGTAATATCATTATGTTTAATGATTTTATCTTGGAACACTGGTTTTGATTTTCTAAGCAAAGTCTTAGCGATACCTACTAGATCGTTTGGCGTAAAAGGTCTAAACAAAAACTCAACATGATTGTCATCTATAAAGCCATAATTCTTCCTAGACTCTCCTGATTCCAAAAGAAAAACTATAGGTAAATTATGCAATTGTGGTGTCTTCCTAAGAGATGTCGCAAGCTCAGATGCTGGCTGATCTTGAACTTTTGAACTAATTATTGCTACATTAGGATTGTTTGTCTCAGCTACTCTAAGTGCAGCATCTGCACTTAAACCCCTTGTCACATTGAACCATGAACGCTCCATAGCGTTACACATATTTGTATTCAACACTTTATTTGGCTCAACAACCAATATCATTGGTGGTAATTTGTCTGACACAGAAACTCACTCTCAAATTTATGTACTACTATCACCCGGAGTATATAGTTTTTATTATCTCATCCAAGCAAAACTTCATTGATTAAGTGATTTTTGATTATTTTTATGGTACTAACAGGGCTGTAATAGGCAATTTTAAGTTTTTATGCAGATAATGCTTGAATAAAATAGTTTAAATTGCTATAAGTAGCTTCAATAATTTTGATGAACTATTAATTGAGGCTGTTTTCAATGGCATTTTATGAATCTACTATTATCATACGTCAGGACATTGCTTCGTCTGAAGTAGACAAAATTACTGCTGATATAGCTGATCTTATCAAAAATCATGATGGCGAAGTTATTAAATCTGAGTATTGGGGCTTAAAACATTTGGCTTACGAAATTCAGAATAACAAGAAGGGACACTATCATTTCATGGGCATCAAAGCAGATAAACCTTTGCTAGATGAGCTTGATAGAAAATTCAAATTAAGTGAAGGTATTATTAGGTCTTCCTTAATAAGGGTTGATGAGATAGATAAGTCTACCGCACCAATACTTGAGTCACAAAAAGATGATGGCGGGAAGACTATTGACGTGACCTCTAATAAATCATCATAAAAAATATTATAAATTTATACTATTCAGAATTGAAGGCAATATGAGTAAAGAACAAATATCACGGTCATCATCTAATACACGTAGTGACACCAGGGGGCAGAGTTTCTTCAAAAGAAGTAAAGGGTGTCCTTTATGCGCTACATCCGCTCCTGTTGTGAATTATAAAAACCCTGATTTGTTAAAGAGCTTCATATCTAATGGTGGAAGAATGCTTCCAAGCAGAGTGACGAATGTATGTGCAAAGCACCAAAGACGCTTGAAGCGCGAGATAAAGCGTAGTAGATTAATTGCCCTGCTACCTTTCGTGTTTACACAGTAGTATATTTTTTGTTTTAATCTATATCGGGAATTATGCAAGTTATTTTAATGAAATCTGTAAGAAATCTAGGTAAAGTTGGCGAAACTATGTCTGTAGCAGACGGTTATGGGCGCAACTTTTTAGTTCCTCAAAAGCTTGCTGTAAGAGCTACCAGAGAAAACATTGCAAAATTTGATGCGATGAAAAAGGACCTTGAAGCGAAAAATGTTGAAAACAAAAAACTTGCAGAAAAAACATCAAAATCCATTGAAGGTAAGAATGTAAATCTTGTGGTAAATTCTGCAGCTGATGGGAGATTATTCGGTTCTGTTAACACGAAGCTTTTGGCAAAAGAAATTTCTAAGATAGCTGAAGTTAGCCTAAATTATAACAATATATTACTTGATACGCCTATAAGATCCAACGGTGTTTATGAAGTGCAAGTGGTATTGCATCCTAACGTTATTACAACTATTCTTGTAGTAGTTGCAAAGTCAGAAACTGAGGCCCAAGATTTGCTAACACAGCACAAAGAAGGTCCTGCTGAAGAAAATGAAAAATCAGAAGAAGGCGATCAAGAATCTGATTTGGATGCTGATTCAGTTTCAGCTTGATATAATTATTGTGCTACCTAGCATCTCTCTAAGCTGCAAGGAACAAGCAATTTATTGGCAATTTTTGCTTCCATTGTCATTCCATAAGTAATCTTTACAATCGTAAGCGATTTTCCTTCTCATTGTCATTCCTCAGATGAGGCTTCTCTCTTATACTGTCGTTTTTTCCCGTACGTGACTAGCTAAAGGAGCTACACGGAACTTCCTCTTACAGGCGCAGACTAATTTCTATGAATTTGGCGTTGCCTGCAAGACTATTGAGCACCTAGAAAACCTCTGAGGTTATCGGTATAAATCTAAGCATTCCATGCGAACCCTCAATCTGTCATCTCGTAAACTCGAGTATTAGTATACGAGGATTATACGAGATCCTAATTCTACTGATATGAGATTCCTTATAGCTCCCTTGGGCAGTCTCTTGCGGAATTGACCTAGTGGGGACGTGCAGAATGACAGTGGAAGCAAAATTCGCATGCGAAATAACGTATGGCAGGGCGATCGTTTACGATTTATTGATAACTGTGTACGGGCTTTCTAGACTTTTTAGAGCT
>JAOMYS010000062.1 GCA_028372485.1 Rickettsiaceae bacterium
TAGCTCTGTAAGTGACGCTTAAACAAGATAGTGGTGGGCCCGGCAGGACTTGAACCTGCGACCACTCCGTTATGAGCGGAGCGCTCTAACCAACTGAGCTACAGGCCCGAAAAGGTTTATATAGTCAATTTATTTTGAATCGGGATGTCTTTACTCTTCGCTCATCTATTATTTATAGGCTTCGCTCATCGTGGCCTAGTCCCGCTTTTATCTAAATTAACTATATCTTTAATTTTATATTTCCTTTTTCAATCAATTTTGAGATGTAATCATCTACAGCTTTCTGGGATAAGCTATTCTTTATACCAGCTTTTGCTTGATCTTTAGGTGGAATTTTTGCATCACGTGAGTCAAGAAGCTTAATGATATGCCAGCCAAATTGAGTTTTTACAGGGTCTGAAATTTCACCTTTCTTCATAGAGAATGCTTTGCTTTCAAATTCCGGCACAAACTGGCCTTTTATTGCATATCCTAACTCTCCCCCATTAGCTTTTGATCCTTCATCCTTTGAGAACTCTTGTGCAAGAGAAGAGAAGTTTCCTCCTTTGCTGAGTTTTTTACGAATCTCTTTAGCTTTTTCTTCGGTATCCACAAGGATATGGATCACTTTTATCTCTTTTTGCCCTTTTAGTTTATCCTGAAGTTTTTTATATTCGTCATTTATCATTTTTTCTGTAACAGCAGTTGTAAGGTAACGTTCTATCAGTTCTCTCTGTACAAGCTGTGCTTCTAACGCTTTAAGTTTTTCTTTAAATTCTTCCGACTTCTGGATTCCAAGTTTGACAGATTCTTTTTCAAAAAGCTTTTGGCTTGCATAACCTCTAATCAGATTCTCTTTAATAGTTTTATCCAGTTCTGAAAATTTTTTACCTTTACTTTCAGGTTGCATCTCAAGCAGCGGTCCAAACTGTTTCATGATCTGGTCAGATGTCACATCTCCTTCAGAATATGTGGCTACAACTTCAGCTAAACTATTTGCACTAAAAAACAAAAGTGAAAAGAAAGTAATTAGTAATTTTTGCATTTTATGATTCCAACCTAAATTATTTAAGAGTTATTAGAGTGTTCTAAAAGGTCAGAGCTATAAAGTCAATTGCTATTTACAAAATTATTTGAAAATTTGATAAAATACGATATCTTGACGAGAACAAAGATCAATTAAGTAACAATATATTTGACAATGCTCTCATTACTTACAAAATTTTTTGGAACTGCGAATAGTCGTATTGTAAAAAAGTTCCAAAAGGAAATTCAAAAAATCAATGATCTTGAGGAATCCCTTAAAGACTTAACCGATAGCGAATTACAAGCAAAAACTACTTTCTTTAAACGAAAGCTCTCTGAAGGTAGTACTTTAGACGACATCGCCTACGAAGCATTTGCTGTAGTTAGGGAAGCTGCAAAAAGAACTTTAAATCAAAGGCATTACGATGTTCAGCTTATTGGTGGTTTGATACTACATAGAGGCATGATTGCTGAAATGAGAACAGGCGAGGGTAAAACATTGTCCTCTACCTTACCTGTATATCTAAATGCTCTCACAGGAGGCGGTGTGCATGTGGTTACAGCGAATGATTATCTTGCAAAACGTGATTCCGAATGGATGGGGCAAATATTTAATTTTCTAGGTCTAACTGTGTCTTGTGTCATAGGTCAGATGGACGATCAAATGAGGAAAGATGCTTATCAGTGTGACATTGTGTACGCAACTAATAACGAACTCGGGTTTGATTATTTAAGAGATAATATGAAATTTACTGAAGAGTCTCGTGTTCAACGTCCATTTGAGTATGCGATTATAGATGAGGTGGACTCAATCTTAATTGATGAAGCTAGAACTCCGCTTATTATATCTGGACCTGTTGATGATAGTACAGATATGCACGGTAAACTTAATGCTCTAATTACCACATTAACAGCTGGCGATTACGAAATTGATGAAAAGGTAAAATCTGTTACATTGACTGACGATGGTATTAATCATTTAGAAGAAATATTATCCAAACATCAGATGATAGTAGAAGGGTCAAGTCTGTATGATTTTGACAATTTAATACTCGTTCATTATACCAACCAAGCACTGCGTGCTCATTTTATTTTTTCAAGAGATGTAGATTATCTCGTGAAGGATAATAAGGTAATGATTATCGATGAATTTACTGGAAGGGTAATGGATGGAAGGCGCTATTCAGATGGTCTACACCAAGCTCTTGAGGCTAAAGAGAATGTGCCAATTCAAAACGAAAACCAAACCCTTGCTTCTATCACTTTCCAGAATTATTTTAGAATGTATCCTAAGCTATCTGGTATGACAGGTACTGCTATGACGGAAGCAGCTGAGTTAAAAGATATATATAATCTGGATGTAGTGTCTGTTCCAACTCATAATAAAGTTACAAGGACTGATCATGACGATGAGATTTATGGTACAAAGGATGAAAAATATAATGCTATACTTGAGCGCATAAAGGATTGTCACAAACGAGGGCAGCCTGTTCTAGTTGGTACTATCAGCATTGAAAAATCAGAGGAAATATCATCGCAGCTAAAAAAAGTTAAAATTAATCACAATGTGTTAAATGCAAAAATGCATGAACATGAAGCGCATGTTATTGCTCAAGCTGGAAGATATAAAGCGGTAACGATTGCGACAAATATGGCTGGTCGTGGTACGGATATCATGCTTGGTGGTAATCCTGATATGATTATAGAGCATGCTATGGCTCAAAAAAACTCAGGAGTAAAAATAGAACAGATTCATGCTGAGGTGCAAGAGGAAAAAAAGAAGGTAATAGAAGCTGGAGGTTTATGTGTCATTGGAACTGAGAGGCATGAAAGTCGCAGGATAGATAATCAATTGCGTGGTAGGGCAGGGCGTCAAGGTGACCCTGGTTCAACGCAATTCTTTTTATCTTTAGAAGATGATTTAATGAGGATTTTTGCTTCGGACAGAATATCTGGCGTGCTTCGTACTTTAGGTCTTAAAGATGGTGAGGCGATACATCACCCGATGATCAGTAGATCATTAGAAAAAGCTCAGCAAAAAGTTGAGTCGCATCATTATGAAATTCGTAAAAATCTACTCAAATTTGATGATGTAATGAATGATCAACGCAAGATTATTTATGAACAAAGAAACGAAATCATAGCATCGGAGAATGTCGATTCTTTTGTTGAAACTATGTCAGAACAATTAAGCTCTGATTTGGTGCGCAAATTTATCATGCCAAATTCCTTGAGAGAAGATTGGCAAATAGGTGAGCTGTGTTCTGAGATTCATAGAATTTTTGCTCTTAATTTACAGGAAAAGGATTTATCTGAGATCGAAGGGGCTGAAGACGAAGTGTCTGCCTATCTGTACAAAAATGTAAAAGATTCATATGAGACTAAAATATCTAATTATGGCGCAGAGGTAATGCATTCTGCGTCTAGATACATACTTCTTACGACTCTTGATCAAGTATGGAAAGATCATTTGCATAACTTAGATTATTTGCGCCAAGGGATATCTCTTAGGGCTTACGGGCAGAAAGATCCTTTAAATGAATATAAGAGAGAAGCATTTGATTTATTTGAAAAAATGATAGATCACTTACGTGAGCTATTCATACAAAGAATTTCCCTATTGCATATTGATACTAGCCATATAGATAAGCAAAAAATGGCTCTTGCGAACAAAGAGTTGCAAGAGATGAGTACTAGTAGACATGATCCTGCATTTGAGAAATATAATGCTGGGACATCGCTTGAAGTAAAAGCGAAGCCTTTTAAGGCGTTTGTGCCTCCTGAGGATCGTGACCCTAATGACCAAGAAAGTTGGGGGAAAATTTCAAGGAATGAGCCATGTCCGTGTAACTCAGGTAAGAAATATAAACATTGTCATGGAGTAGTAAGTTGAAGAAGCCAACTATAGGTATTACATTAGATCTTGCATCAGATAATGACAAATATTCATATTCTTGGGCTCCTTGGTATGCGCTTAGGAGGGACTACTCAAATATGGTTGTAAAAGCTGGTGGAATCCCTGTGCTTCTTCCTTATAGTTCTCCCTTTGATGATATTGTTGATACGATAGATGGGTTGATAATTACTGGTGGTGATGAGGATATAAATCCTAGATTTTATGGACAAAAAATTATATCAGATAAAGTAAGAACTAATGACATTAGAGCAGAGTTTGAAATAAAGCTTACTAAAAAAGCGATAGAGCGTGATATGCCGATTTTTGGCATTTGTAACGGGCTTCAGGTTATCAATGTTGTCATGGGAGGAACATTGATTCAGCATATACCAGATACTCATAACAGCGATATCAATCATGAACAGCCCCACCCCAAGAATGCTCCAACGCATTCTATCATTATAGAAAAAAATACATTATTTGATGAAATGTCTCCTACAGGTGAGATCATGGTAAACACTACTCATCACCAAGCTATAGATAAAATGGGGGATGGGTTGATTGTATCTGCAAAAGCACCAGATGGTATCGTTGAAGCTATTGAAGGGACAAGAAATAGATTTGTTATAGGTGTACAATGGCATTCAGAGTATGAGAATTCTAAGTTGGATGCTAATTTGTTCAGAAGACTAATCGAGGAAAGCTCTGTATAATTTTCGTATAGTAATGCCTGGATTTATACCGATGACAGTAAGTAATTTATCATTCTGCACGTGAGCTTTTTAGCGAGCTATATGGAATCTCATATCGGTAGAATCAATTTTTATACTTTTAGAAAGATCTCGTATAACTCGCTAAAAAGCTCGTTTACGAGATTACAGGCCGGAGGATTTTCGCATAGTAATTACACTTGAATTTACGAGATGATTGAGCTCAATACAGAGATACAAACACTTCTTAGCTTTTTGCAGCTGCTGCAACTTCATCGGCAAAATTGGATTCTTCTTTCTCGATACCTTCTCCGATTTCAAGTCTTGCATATGCTTTTAAAGTTATATCAGTTCCAGCTTCCTTTGCAAAATTTGCTACTACCTCTGATATTTTGCTCTTTCCGTCAATTACAAAAGTCTGATCTAGCAATACTATCTCTTCCAAAAATTTGCGAATTCTGCCCTCGATCATTTTTTCAATGATATTGTCGGGTTTACCAGACGCACGTGATTGTTCTGTAAATATATCTTTTTCCCGTTGTACTAATGCGGGGTCTACAGATTCTTTGTTAAGACATTCAGGTCTTGTAGCTGCAATATGCATAGCAATTTGCTTTCCAAGTTCAGATAACTTTTCTTTGTCAGCTTTTGATTCAAGTGCTACAAGTACAGAAATTCTGCCCATATTATCTTTTATAGCATTATGAACATAAGGCACTATCACTCCATCAGTTATAGAGAGAGACTGCATACGACGTAGATTCAAATTTTCGCCAATTGTTGCCACATTTGCTACAATTTCCTCATCCACGGATTTACCAGATTTTACTTTTCTGCCCTTTAACTCTGCTAGATCATTACATGATGTAGCAATCTCTGCCACTTCTTGTACCATTTGCTGAAAAGTCTCATTCTTTGCAACAAAATCTGTTTCAGAATTAATCTCAACAACTGCAGCCTTGTTTCCGTCAATATGCACCGCTGTGAGACCTTCGCTAGCTACTCTGCCAGCTTTTTTAGCTGCAGCTGCAAGACCTTTTGTCCTTAGCCAGTCAATTGCTGATTCAAAGTCTCCATTTACTTCTACAAGAGCTTTTTTGCAATCCATCATGCCAGCTCCAGTTTTTGCCCTCAAATCTTTTACTAATGATGCAGTTACAGTCATTATCTATACTCCATTTGTATTTATTTTATTCAATTATTTTTTGTCTTGCGCTTCTGTCTTTAAAGACTCTTTAACATTAGTTTTTTCTTGTTCTGAAACAGAGGATTTCTTCACTTTTGACTCTTCCGTCTTAGCTTCGGATTCTGATTTGTTATCTTTTTCTTTTTTTACGGACTCTTTTTTGCCTTAGAAACTTTAGCAGTTTTTTCTATCTTTACCACATTATCAAGGGAATCATTTGCTGTAGCTTTGGAAAGTCCAACATCAGCACCCGATTTTGCTAGTGCGTCTTGTATTCCAGCAAGTGCTGCATCTGCAAACATATTGCAATAGAATCTGATAGATCTGATAGCGTCATCATTACCTGGGATAGGATAATCGATATTCTCAGGGTCTGAATTACTATCAACAACGGCAATTATCGGTACACCAAGTTTCGAAGCTTCACTTATCGCCAAATGCTCTTTATTTGTATCTATCGCTACAAGCAAATCGGGGCGTCCGCCAATATTTCTAATGCCGGCAAAAGACTTAAGCAATTTATTCTTTGCTCTTTCTAGGTCCAATAATTCCTTCTTTGTATAG
>JAOMYS010000063.1 GCA_028372485.1 Rickettsiaceae bacterium
AAACAACTATAGTCGATTTAGATGAATATTATACTAAGTTCAATGAGCGACGCCAAATAATAAGTGAGCGAAGAGTAACGTTATCCCGATTCAAAATAAATGTGCTATAGGACATCACCAGCTGATAGGCTGCATATCTGCCCACTAGCAAGTTGTATTCTCATTGCACCATCAAAATCTATCTCTTTGAATATTCCAGAAACACGACGCACGCCATCATCTACTGTTACAACCTTATTTAAATTATAGGCCCTTTTCATCCAATTTTCCCTTATAGACAGGAAATTATCATCAATTATCCATTGTTTATACAATTTATCAAATCTATTCATTAGAATATTCAAAAATTCATCAGGAATTTCTATATTAATCCCCTCTTCATTCAAAGAAGTAGTTGAATAATCAAGATCTCTAGGGGATGCCTTTATATTAACTCCAAAACCTATAACAACATAATTTTTATCCCTTACTTTGATAGATTCTAATAAAATACCACATAGCTTCTTTCCTTTAATAAGCACATCGTTTGGCCATTTCAGAGTAATATCTGAACTACTTACTTTACTTCTGCCATTGCTACTTCGTATAGTTTCTACGATAGAATCGTACATCGCATTTGCAATTACAAATGATAATTGCGGGTGTCTTTTTGGATCAACCTTGCTGTCTAATAATATACTAGCATGTAGATTTCCCTCTAAGGAAACCCAAGCTCGTCCTTTCTTCCCTCTACCTGCCGTTTGTTTGCGTGATGATATTACGAAGTCTCCTGAAGTACCAGAATTTGCAAGATGAAGAGCTTCCGAGTTCGTACTATCGATGGTCTCAAATGTTAAAAGATTATAGTCCTTCAGCCAAGCAAATTGCATATAGGTAAAAAATTAAACTAGATAATATGATGCTGGAATAATAAACAGCAAAATGAATGCCATACTTAAAGAAGTGACCAAAAATAATCCCTTGTGCGTTGGAATAATTGTAATATTGCCTTCAGATTCCATGAAATACATATATTTTATCACTTTCAAATAATAGAATGCTGCAATGACACTTGTGAGTGCACCAAAAATGGCTAAGGTAATTTCACCCTGTTTCACTGCATTATAAAAAACATAATATTTACCAAAAAATCCTGCTAGCGGTGGAAGGCCAATCATGGAAAACATTATTATTGAAATTGCAGCTGCTATGGTTTTTCGCATATTGGCAACTCCCTTTAAATCTTCAAAGGTTGCATTATCACTTCGCTTGCCAAATAGTGCTATTAAGCATACAAAAAATCCTATAACACTTACTGCATATATTACCATATATATAAAAGCAGCATGATATCCATCAAATGAATTAAGGCATATAGCAACAAGAACGTAACCAATATTCAGAATCGTACTATATGCCATAAGTCTTTTTAAAGATGATTGACCAATTGCACCAAGTGCCCCCACCATCATAGAAAAGATCGCAACTATTTTAAGCAGATCTACAGATATTTGTGTATAATCCGCTATTACGTAATGCACTATTTTTAGCAAAACCGCAACCATACCTACCTTTTGTGCTACTGAAAAATATGTAACAACAGAGATTGGCGATCCTTCATATACGTCTGGAGTCCAAAAATGTAAAGGCGCAGCAGAGAGTTTAAATAAGATTGCAGATAATATAAAAACAATCCCTATTACTATGCTTATTTTAGCATCTGAGCCTAGTGCTAGATTTATGTCTGAGAATTTTAAGCTTCCAGCAAATCCATATAGGAAAGACATACCGAGCAACATTAGTCCACTCATCAAAGCACCGAGTATGAAATATTTGAGTCCTGCTTCTGAAGACTTAACCTCCTTTGTGTTAAATGCAGCTAGTGCATAACCAGCCAGTGCTTGCAGTTCTAAACCGCAAAAAAGCACTATAAAATCTTGTGCTGAGATTGATACAAAAATACCTACTGTTGAAAGAAGTAGCAGAGTTGAGAACTCCATCTTGATAGAAGCTTTTGAGATTTTCGTTAAATCACTATATACAAGTAAACTCATTAAAGTAAATGCCAATACTAATGCTTTTAAAGAAGAAAATGAAGATGCGGCTACGAACGAATCGGAAAAGGCAGATACGTAATAAGGATAGGGTATCCAATATACTAGATAAAAAATTATGCAAAGCATAAATAGCATTGTAATGTTCAATATCTTTTGGCTATATTTAGTGTAGCAAACAGCTATCACCTGCATACACATCGCAAGCAATGTAAGCATAATTTCAGGTAGTATTACGACAAATTGATTTAACATATTATGTGTCTATATTTATAAAACGGTATATATACCAGCTAAATTATTAACTGGTATATTGATTACAGAGAGTAAATTATTTGGCATGAGACCAATATATATTATTAACACTACCAAAGGAAATAAAGCAGCCTTTTCGTACAGTTTTAAATCTTCAAATTTTGTAATCGCTTTATCCGTAACTTTCCCAAACATTACCAATTTATATAATTTCAACATATATACAGCCCCCAAGATTACACCAAATGCGCACGTGATGCCGATTACTGGGCTTACATCAAAGATTCCCACTATGCTCAAAAACTCACCTATGAATCCACTGAGGCCTGGGAGGCCAACAGAACCAAGCATTGCAATCATGAAACAGGTAGCAAGTACTGGCATGCTAGATGCCACCCCACCATATTTACTGATCTCCTTCGTGTGATGACGCTCATATAGCATTCCAACAATCAAAAATAAAGCAGATGAAATTAATCCGTGACTAATCATCTGGAATACTGCTCCGCTAATCCCTTTTACAGTAAAGCTAAATATACCGCCAGTAACATATCCCATATGAGCAACAGAAGAATATGCTATCATTTTTTTCATGTCAGTTTGTGCAAGAGCAACAAGAGATGCATAAATTACTGCAAATCCACTAATCCAAAGTACATATGTTGCAAAATACTCAGATGCAGCAGGTAGCATTGGGAGGGATACTCTCAAAAATGCATAGCCCCCTAGTTTTAATAAAATACCAGCAAGCATTGCAGATCCTGCTGTTGGCGCTTGAACGTGCGCATCAGGTAGCCACGTGTGAAACGGAACGATAGGAACTTTCACTGCAAATGAAATGAAAGTAGCAAGCCATAGTAATTGCTGCACCTCTAGAGAGAATTTTGGAACTATTATAGCAAGATCAATAATGTTAAACGTACCTGTTTGAGTATATATATATATTAAAGCAATTAGTAAAAATACTGATCCGAAGAAAGTATATAGGAAGAATTTTACAGTTGCATATACTCTATTCTCTCCTCCCCAGATACCAATTATCAAATACATTGGTATAAGAATCACCTCAAAGAATCCATAGAATAGAAGTAAATTTAATGAAGAAAATGCACCTATGCAGAATGATTCAAGAAGCAAAAAGCATAGCAAAAATTCTTTAATATTTTTCTTAATGGTAAAGAGACTAGCCACTATACAAATTAGCGTAAGCAATGCACTTAAGAAGATAAAATATACAGATAATCCGTCAACACCTACATGAAACTCAAGACCAATAGAGTTTACTAAATTATAATGTTCAACAAATTGGAATGACGATGCACTATTGTCAAAGCTAAGTATCATATATGTTGTTGAAATCAGAGTCAGTACTGATGCTAAAATAGCCACATACATAGCATATAATTGCTTCTTCGATGACTTGCTATGACTAATGAAAAAAGTAATATATAATGCACTTACAAGAGGCAATAAAATACTAAGCGATAAAATCGGTAAATTTTGCATTTTACATAACCCATAATTGTTGTACATAGTTCGATACAAGAATAGTGACGTATAGCACTATTCCACATACGATATAAAATACATAATTATATATATATCCTGTTTGTACTTTGCAGATACACCAGCTACATATTTTAGTGAGTGCGCTAAATCCGTTAGGGCCAAATCTGTCAATTAATTTCATATCAAAGCATGATGACCACTTGCTTAAAATTTTAGTAGGATGAATGAATAGTTTCTCATAAATTTCATCAAAGAAAAATTTATTATGAATAATGTGGTAGGTATCTTTCATCTGTTTTTTAAGCTCAGAATATTTATTACATTTATATATATAAACCCCAATCATTATACCAACAATCCCAACAATAAGAGGCAAGGATTCTATTAAAAAAGGTGCATGATGCTCTTGGTCAGGAATGTTCAAATTGAATATACTACCAGAGAAGAATCCGTAAGGGCTATGGATAGATAAAATATAATAACCAACCATACCAGAAAATAATGCCCCAGCATTCAGTATCATAAGAGGTATATTCATAATATTCGGAGACTCATGCGCATGATCAAAAGCAGATTTACTTAACCGAGTACTGCCATGAAATGTGAGTATAATTATTTTCAGCGAATAAATTGCCGTAAGTATTGCTGCAATTATGCCGAGCGTAAATGCAATATTTCCTGACAATCCAGCACCATATGCTGACTCTAGTACTAGATCCTTGGAATAAAAACCAGCAAACGGATATATACCAATGATAGCAAGTGAACCTATCCAGAAATTTGCATATGTTATTGGCATCTTTCTTCTGAGTCCTCCCATCTTGAATACATCTTGCTCATGGCAGGAATGAATCACACTACCAGCTGATAAAAACAATAGAGCCTTAAAAAATCCATGGGTAACTAAATGAAAAATACCAGCTTGATACGCAGACACACCGCATGCAACGAACATATAGCCTAGTTGAGAACAAGTTGAGTATGCGATAATCTTTTTTATATCTTCTTGAGCAATTGCAACAAGAGCTGCGAATAGGCAAGTTATACCACCAACTATCGTAATGATCTGAAGCACTAGAGTGCTATACTCAAACATAAAGGAGCATCTTGCTACAAGAAACACACCTGCTGTTACCATAGTTGCAGCGTGAATTAGAGCAGATACTGGTGTTGGCCCTTCCATTGCGTCAGGTAGCCAGACATGCATTCCTATTTGCGCAGATTTTCCCATACATCCAAGAAATAGCATCAAGCAGATAATATCTAGAACGACAAAATCAGTACCCAATATATTCAAATGAGTAGCAGACAAAATTTCAGATAATTGAAATACATGGTAAAAATCTAGACTGCCTGTGTATAGAAGAATCATTACGATCCCGATGATGAATGCAAAATCTCCTACTCTATTAACTACAAAAGCCTTAATAGCTGCATTGTTAGCAGAATCCTTCTGATAGTAATATCCTATGAGTAGATAAGAGCATAGACCTACCCCCTCCCAGCCAAAAAACAGCTGCAGGAAATTATCGGATGACACTAGGGACAACATGAAGAAAGTAAATAATGATAGATATGAAAGAAACTTAGGTAAGTTCTTATCATCAGCCATATATCCAAGAGAATATATGTGAACCACTGCGGATACTGTTGTTACAAGTAAAAACATTATTGCAGTAAGTTGATCAACATATATCGACCAATTAACCTTGAGCGAATCAAGCACAAGCCAGCTTGAAGTTAAATGCATAGTTTCTTGATTGATGCCAGCTTTTACAAATATCATAAATGCACAAATAGCAGTGGCTATAATAGCCCCACCTGCAATATAACTTGCTGTGCATTTGGTAATTCTTTTGCATATCATGCCATTAATAGCAGCGGATATTAGGGGTAAAAAGATTATCGATTTTAGTATCAGTTCCATAAAATATATTATCCCCGCATCTGGTTAATATCCTCAATTTCAATTGAGTTCTGATTACGAAAATATAATACTAATATCGCAAGACCAATAGAAATCTCAGCTGCTGCTATCGACAATATTATAACACTAAAAACCTGACCTACGATATCTTGTAAATGTACCGAAAATGCTGCAAAATTTAGGTTTACAGCAAGTAGCATTAACTCTAATGACATCAAGATTGTTATTACATTCTTGCGGTTCATGAATAAACCAGCAACACCAATTGCAAATAGCAATGAGGAAACTATCAAATAATGCTCTAAAGAAATTTCATTAATAACCATTACTATTTATCATAATTTAAATTATCTAATCCTGATTTGCCATTTAATTTAGCAAATTCTAAGCTATTTTCTTTACTTCTTTTTAGTTGCTCGGAGACTCTCTGTCTTTTAACACCCGTTCTGAGTCTTAGCGTTAAAGCAATGCTTGCAACCATTGCAACAAACAAAATGACTCCAACCAATTGGAACGGTAATATAAAGTCCGTATATAATACATTCCCAATTGCATGAGCATTACTAATCTCTGGCAGAATAGTAAATTTTGAAACATCAAGAGGTTCTACCC
>JAOMYS010000064.1 GCA_028372485.1 Rickettsiaceae bacterium
CTCCGCTATATGCTCCGCATAATCTTCCCGCACTTTAATAAGGCAAATATTATAAAATGAACATTATAAAAATCTTTACTGATTACAGACAATTTCAAATATTTATACTTGGTATTTTCAGCGGAATGCCATTAGCGATTATCTTTTCTACCTTAGCTGCATGGATGAAGGGGGCTAACATAGATATTGCTATCATTACGAGCTTTGCAATTGCTAGGGAATTTTATTCCTTGAAATTCTTGTGGGCGCCTTTTATAGATCAGATTGATCTGCCAATATTACATAGGCTTGGAAGACGCAAAAGCTGGATGTGCTTTATAAGTGCATTAATATCTTTCATTATATTTTTATATAGCAGATATGACCTCGATGATTCGTTATTTAATTTATATATTCTTACGATAACTCTAGGTCTTAGCTCTGCTACATTAGACATAGTAATTGATGCTTTCAGAATTGATACTATAGAAAAAGAAAAACAATCACTGGCAGCAGCAAACGCAGTATTTGGCTACAGAATTGGAATGCTGATATCTGGAGCAGGATCATTTTATATCGCTGAAGATTATGGATGGAGTAATGCATTTTCTTTTATTTCAGTCTTATATATTTTTGCTGTATTTTTTGTTTTAACCCTAAAAGAGCCTGAAACAGATAGGGAAGAATTTAAAGCATTCTCTCTTCATTCATGGAAGGTTATGACAATTGACCCGTTTGTAGATTTCTTTAAAAGAGATGGAGCTATTATCATCTTGCTAGCAATTATTTTCTATAAGATCGGTGATGCAATGTTAGGAGTCGTTGCAACACCGTTTTACATGGAACTAGGATTCACGCTTAAGGAAATTGCGGGAATAACAAAAGTTTTTGGTCTGTTTGCAACAATTGCAGGTACGTATCTCGGTGGTATAATAATGTATCGCCTTGGCGCTTTTAAAGGTCTGATGATTGGTGGTATAGCTCAAAGTATTACAAACGCTTCTTTTATTTGGCTCAATCATATGGGGCACGATTTAAATGCTTTGATGATTACAATTATGATAGAGAATATTGCTGCTGGTATGGGTACAGCTGCTCTTGTTGGTTACTTAAGCCATTTATGTAATAAAAAATTCTCAGCAACGCAATATGCTCTATTTAGTAGCGCAGCAAGTTTTTCTAGTGATACGATAGTTATATATGGTGGAAGTATGGTAAAGATGATGGGATGGGATATGTACTTTTTAATGACAATATTACTTGCAGCACCTGGATTGCTACTACTCCTATACTTGAACAACAAGCATGGAGTCTCATAGCAGGATCAAACTCTATGTTCGTAGATTCCGTATAATTCTCGTATAGCAATACTCAAATTTACGGAATGACAAGTTGAGGGGTTTTCGTATAGCAATAACTCACTGTTATTTCGTGGTGACTTCTCCCCCTACTGTCTTTCCGTAAGCGACTGCTAAGGGAGCTATACGGAATCTAATTTTCAATGTAAACTTTATTATTTATGGGGTAATGCCGATCCTATCTAAAGTAATATACTTGACTAATATGCTAATATCTATTAGCATCGCTCGGCTATGATTTTCCTATAGCTTTATTTTTCGGGTGAATCATATGTCTATGTCCAAAAGAAAGGTTAATAACAATGGAAAGTAACAGATTTACAGCAGCACTAATATGGTTCTGTGTTACCTTATTTTACTGTTATCAATATATATTGCGTCCTCTACCTAATATATTAATGCCAAGTATTATGGCTAAATACGGTATTGGCGCTGATGATTTTGGATCATTAGGAGTTTATTATATTGGATATGCTGGAGCTCATATACCTATCGGAATATTATTGAACCGTTTTGGTGCTAAAACTATATTACCGCTTGGTATTGTGTGTACTGCACTTGGTCTTATTCCACTTATATATTCTGACTCATGGTCTGGTGTAATATTAGGAAGAGTACTGACAGGTGCTGGATCAGCAGTATCTGCACTTGGGGCATTGCAAATTTTCCGTATTTTATTCCATGCAACATTTGCCAGAATGATTGGTATCATGGTATCTCTTGGTTTGCTTACTGTAGTTTATACTACTCCTCCTATAACGCAAATTGTTGAGACTATAGGTATGAAAAATACTGCTAATATTCTGTTATATTCGGGAATTGGTTTAGCTTTTGTAACTTACTTTTTAATGCCAAAATCACTGGAAGAATCATCTCATACTGATATTTGGACAGATATTAAAGCTGTGGTTTGTAACTATAGACTGTTATCTGTTAGCATCTTGGGTGGATTAATGGTTGGACCACTTGAAGGGTTTGCTGATGCTTGGGGTAGTGCATTTTTGATAGGAGTTTATTCGCTTACAAAAATGACAGCGGATTATACTATTGCTTCGATATCACTTGGAATGTGTGTAGGATGTATTATCTTGCCTTATATATCAGATAAAACAAGAATGCATTTTGGAGTGACGATGCTATCTGGATTTGTAATGTTGATTTGCTTTATACATATGCTCACAGGTGATGCAACAGTTAATTCTTTGTACTGTGCATGCTTTATTGTTGGAGTTTTTTCTGCTTACCAGATAGTTATTATTCCTAAAATTGTAACATTTGTGTCTGAAGAGCGTAGTGGGCTTGCAGGCTCGGTTGCTAATATGATTATAATGACTTTCGGTTTATTGTTTCATAAGTCCATTGGAGTTAGCTTAAACGTTTTGGATAATGGGGGCAGTACAGTAAGTGGTATCAAGACTTATAGTAGTTATGCTTATACTGCAAGCGTATCAATAATACCGATTGCTATTGCGATTGCATTAGTAGGGTTTATATTGATGATAATGGTGAATTTGGCCCATGCTCGTATCATTGCGAGAAAAAATTCTGCGATGTAAGCGTGCTTTGTAATTCAGATTAAAATAGATGAGATGCTAAGAAAACTATTTTTACTATTGAATATAGTTTGTATTTTTACGAATGTATTAGCGTCTGAATCTTCGATACAAGATAAAATATCTCAGAAAATTCAAGATACTGATGCTGATTTAAATATCGGCATCAAGATTACGAATCTTGCACGGAACGAGGTTATTTTTGAACAAAATGCTAATAGATATTTCATACCAGCTAGCACTTTAAAATTTATTACCATTATTTCTTTGCTAGAACATTTTGGAAAAGACTATAAGTTTGCTAGCAGAATATATCGATATAATAGGGATTATTATATCGATATTCATGATCCAGATTTTAAACCATGTGATTTAGATCGCTTATTAGAAAATTTTATTAAAAATTCTGGTAAGGAAATTACGGGAAATCTATATATTATTGATAGCAAATTCACTGTCTCATCTTTGATGAGAGGTAAAACACACGGTGATACGTTATATTGTTATGGCGCACCTGTAAGCAAGGTTCACATAAATAAAAATTGTAGCACTACAACTGTTGCTCCATCTAATGTAGGGCAAAAAATAAAAATTTCTACTAGCAAAAATTTTCCGTATATTATTCAAAATAACGCAAGAACTATAAAAGCCAATAATTTTGATAGGCTATATACTAGTATCAAAGGTAATAAATTTATTATTGACGGTACTTTGAGTATTTCTACAGGTAAGGTAAATGCAGGCGCTGTTACAAATGAGCCTATTGTGAGTTTGAAGTATTATTTAAAACAGTATTTAGCAAAACATAATATAGATTTGCGTGGAAAGATACTGGTTACTGATAGAGTTCCTTCAGATAAACGAAATCTCAAAGAAATATCATCTATCTCTAAGGATATGGAAAACATATCTAAAATAGCGATGAAGAAATCAGATAATTTTATTACAGATTATTTACTTGCAGAATTTGCAACTCAAAATAATCAAAATGAATGGAGATTCGCTGCATCTAGTATGAAAGATCTAGTTAAAAGAAAATTTGGGACAGATTTAACAAGATCTGAAATTATAGATGGATCTGGTATTTCTAGACTCAACTTACTGACTGTTAATCAGTTTGATTCTTTCTTGAATTTTGTTTCACAAAAACCAAATTTTTCGAAGATAAAGTCTTTACTTGCCACTCCGAGTGAAGATTGCACTCTGCAAGATCGTATGGATAGCAAGATGCTTATCTATGCAAAAACGGGCACTCTTAGCAATGTTTCTACCTTAGTAGGATATTTTTATAACAAAAACAATGAGCTACATAGTTTCGTTATAATGATGAATAACTTTTGTGGGTCTAATATCCCGTATCGCAAGTTAGAAGAACAAATATTACGATTGGTTATGTAGGTACTTTGTAGTTGCCTAAGGAGTAATTACTATATGATATCTTGCCATAAGTGTAAATCTGAGTATTACTCCCCAGCATGTCATCTCGGTTCAAAATAAATTGATTGTAGTTCTAATTAGTTACTTTTTACCGCCCTTTTTATACAACATTACATCTATCATTTTAGCAAATGCCCCATTGCCGAAAACATTGGCACTTGTAATTACTGGGTCAAATAATATGTATAGTGCAGTGATGAGTGATAGCATAGCAGAATCAAAGCCCAAATATTGCTCTAATATAGGAAGCATTACTATTATTCCACCTCCAGGTATTGCTGCAACTGAAAATTTTGCAAGCACAAAATAGCAAGTAAAAATCAGATAAGAATACATATCAGGTTCTGCAAGACCATAATTTTTCAAGATAGCAAATGCAAAGCATGGTATCGCTATACAATCACCTATCAGATGTATGTTAACAGTTGCTGGTACTACTGTATGTACTAGATCTTTGTTTTTTGCATTTTTCTCAGTACCTATCAAAGTCATAGGCATGCTTGCTGCGCTGGACATAGTACTAAACGCACTTAAAATTGCTGGAAGCATGTTTTTTATTGATGAGAGAGTCTTGGAGATATTGAGTTTTTCAAGCAGTATATATAGTAATGTGATATACCCTGCTTGCATTGTTGCGATAATTGCAAAAATTACAGTATAGTTCTTTGCTATCTGCATGATTACTCCATCATATTGTAATTTTACTACGAATCCAGTAACAAAGATAGGGATTATAGCAGTTACTAGTCTTAGCAATTTTTCTACAATCTTTGAGAGTGTTATAGCGATTTTTTTTGTATATATAGGCGCAATTTTAGCAGATAATATGCCAGCTATAATAGCCGAAAACATAGCAACCTGGTTTGGTATTATTGATGGTAACTCAAATAATACCTTTCCTACTAAGGCGTTTTGTTCGTCTTGTAAGAATAGGTTCATATCAAATGTATAGACCCACATACCAACTGCTTGACTCATTGTGGTGGTAATGAAGTTCGACAGTACTACTGCAGATAAAATTAATAAAATTATTTTTGATGCATCTTTTGCAAGCGTTATAGCTGCTTTATAGAGTAGACCAAAAATGACTGCAGGAAGCAAAAAAATTATCAAAGACTTGATAGAGAGGCTAAGTCCAAACAATAATTCTGCTATACTGCGTGGGATAAGATGTCCAAAAAATATGATTGAAGTAATTAATAATGCTAATATTACAGGCATTTGACGAAACATAATGAAACCTAAAAATGGAAATTTTAAATAAAAAAAAGAGGGGGCGAAAGATCTATATACCAGCTTAGCCGGTGGTAGTGAAAATCGTTGTTATAAGGTAATTATTTTTACGAATCATAGGTACGTATGCTTAATCTAAAAACAGAGATTTTCAGATCGTATCACCATGAGAATAGACTGTCTAGTATTTTTCTTTCTTTGTATGAATAAATATACTTTCTTTAATTAAACAGGGTAAACTTGCTTAAGTTATACACAAATCATTGAAGTGTAGAGGAATTATGAGTTGTTTTAATAAAGTCTTAACAGATGATCTTCTTGTTTTACAAGCACCATGCGGGTTGTAGGGTAGGTGATTTTTTTACATCACTTTGCTTGGGTGGTAAGTGATTGCTGGAAATGGTGTACTATTCTAACATTTTATACACGAAGTTATCCACAAAAATTGTGGATATTAAGTTTTGTAAGAACGACAGTTGAAATTGTACTCTTTTAGTTCATTTCATGAAGTAAAGGATCAAAAGAGATAGTAGGGAAACTGCTTGGAAAATTACTCGAAGTGACATTAATTTAGTTCCATATTTTTTGTTAATATTTCCTCCGCTAGCCATTGCAACTAATCCCAGAATTAAAGCAACACTCGTTAACATTACAAAAATAAGAACGTAAAACATTATCTATTGTCA
>JAOMYS010000065.1 GCA_028372485.1 Rickettsiaceae bacterium
TTAAATAAGCCAATAAAAGGATCAATTTTATTAGCAGATGGATCTACCCCAGATAGTTTGATACCGCATACTCCTAGAAAGTCTAGAACACTTTATAATGCAGGCGTAGGGCTTGGATTGCTAAAAAATAATAAATGGGAGTATGAAATAGATTATGATACGATGATTGCAGACAAGTATATTGCACATCAAGCTGCTCTCAAATTAAAACTTAAATTCTAGAAGAGTCGATACTTAACTTAATTTACAGTATCTGCTACTGGCTCACTAATTTCTAAAATTTGAAGTATTTATTACTTGATCTTTTTTTCTATTTTTGTATTCTGCTAAGTGAACGCAGGTTGCTGATTGGAATTATGTGTTTTTAGAGCGGGTGTAGCTCAGGGGTAGAGCGCTACCTTGCCAAGGTCGAAGTCGAGAGTTCGAATCTCTTCACCCGCTCCATTTTGTTACTTTTTAGATTGGATGTAATAAGATTAGGTTTATTCTCTTTTAGCCACGCTTCAATCTTTATCTCAAGAAAATAATTGTACAACTGAATCATCATGAAGGAAACATCGCTTGGTATAGAAGAACGTAAGAGATACAACGGATGGCGTCTTAGAATTTTAATTACGATCATTTTTGGGTATGGCACATATTATCTATGCAGACAAAATTTTAACATGATCATGCCAGCTTTCATGGAAGAATTTGGTTATACGAAAACCCAGCTTGGATGGATATTAACACTGAGCTCTGTAGTATATGGAGTTGGTAAGTTTATAAATGGATATATTAGTGATCAGTCCAATGCTAGATATTTCATGCCTATTGGATTATTTATTTCATCTTTAATTACATTTTGCTTAGGGTTTTCGTATAGTTTGTGGTTTCTCGGCATATTTTTAATTTTCAATAATTGGTTTCAGTCAATGGGTTGGCCTCCTGCTGCGAGGATGCTTACACACTGGTTTGCACCTAAAGAACTTGGTAGAAAGTGGGCACTTGGTGCTGCATCGCATCAGATAGGTGGAGCTATTACATTAATATTTTCTGGGTATTTGGTTACACATTTCGGATGGAGATATGCATTTTTTATACCAGCTATTATTGCAGCGATTGTTTCTTATATTCTATTTAACATGTTACGTGATTCCCCAAAAGATCTCGGATTCCCACCCGTTGAGGCGTATAAAGGAGATGAAGGGTTCACAGAATTTGAAAATAGCCATTTTACCACTATAGAAATCTTTCGTAAGGTATTTATCAACAAGAATATATGGTATTTATGTCTTGCTAATATGTGTGTCTACATAGTACGTATAGGTATTATTTCTTGGATTCCATTGTTTTTAAAAGAGTTTAAGGATATTTCCTTATCTCAAGCTGGTTGGCAGGTTGCTTCTTATGAGGTCATAGGATTGGCTGGAGGGTTCACGGCTGGATGGTTGTCAGATAAAATATTTCATGGAAAGCGTGGTTTTGTAGGGGCTTTATTCATGCTTTGCCTAGCGGGTGCATTAATTATTTTTTGGAAAATGCCTAGATGGCAATATGATTTTAGTGCAATTGCATTAATTTTTGTTGGGTTTTTTGTATATGGTCCTCAAGTGTTGATAGGAGTTGCATCTGCGGATTTTGCGTCAAAAAAAGCAGTAGGTACTGCCAATGGATTAGTAGGTACTATGGGGTATGTAGGAGCTGGTCTATCTGGTATTCCGGTTGGGATGTTAGTTGATAATATAGGATGGTCAGCAGCTTTTATGTTTTTCACATGTTCTGCATTAATAGGGGCTATTTTCTTCTTTTTAACATGGATCAACAATTCAAACACGCATAGTTAAATTTTCTCAGGCTCTGTTACTTTACCTAGACCTAAATCACATTAGCTGTATAATATAATCAGAGTTGTGGGTGAAATATTTCGTGTAGTTTGCGAAAAGGTTATCTTACGGAAGGCAGGAGTTTATGTACTTGATTATAGCTGTGCTGGGAATCCCAAAGAAGTAATAAATGGACTCATATAATTCCTCTATATTAAGAAATTATATAGTCAATTTATTTTGAATCGGGATGTCATTACTCTTCGCTCTTTGTGCTCAAGTCCTGTTTTTATCTAAATTGACTATAATATATAAAAATATGAAAAAAATACTTCTGGTAGCATCAATATTAAATTTGATACTCTTACTCCCTTTCACATCTTCTGCTAAAACTATTCATATAACAAAAGGTCATAGCGACCCTATTGCTATTGCAATTAATGATTTTGCGATATTTGGAGATGTGGATCCAAAAACGTCAGAAAAAATAATCAATGTAATAGGGAATGATCTGAAGGGATCTGGGATGTTTAGACCTATATCACATGCTGCATTTATTGAGCAAAAAATTGGTGCAAATCATACACCTCTTTTTGCTTCTTGGCAGCAAATCAATGCTACTTTGCTTGTTAATGGTCATATAACGAGGCTTCCTTCGCAAAAGTTACAAATAAGTTTCATATTATGGGATAGTATTTTAGAACGTCAATTAGCCAGTGAAACATTTGAATTACCAGAATCTTTATGGAGGAAGGTATCTCATAAGATCTCAGATAAAATATATTACAAAATTACTGGCTATGAGGGTTATTTCAGTACTCGTATTGCGTATGTTTCTGAAACTGGTGAATATCTTGATCGTAAAACACGTCTTGCTATCATGGATCATGACGGAGAAAATCATCAATATCTAACAGATGGAACAGACCTAGTTTTGACTCCTAGATTCTCCCCAGATGGAAAGAAGCTGCTCTATCTTTCTTACAAGAACAAGATTCCTCAAGTACATGTGATGGATTTAAACACAAAAAGAAGTAATCTTATTGGTGATTTTCAAGGAATGTCTTTTGCACCAAGATTCGCTCCAGATGGCAAATATGCAGTAATGTCTATTGCAAAAGATGGGGAAACACACATATATGAAATTAACTTACAGACAAAACAAATAAAACAACTCACGAAAGGTGCTAGTATAAATACTTCTCCTACTTATTCTCCTGATGGGAGTAAGATCGCATATAACTCGGATATGTACGGATCTCGTCAAATTCTGTTAATGAATAGAGATGGATCAAATAAACAAAAAATCAGCCTTGGGTTGGGAGTATATGCAGAGCCAAATTGGTCTAGCAGAAACTATGTTGCTTTTACAAAAATTACTCGAGATTACGGTTTTACCATTGGTGTTATGCGCCTAGAAAATAACGGGTCTGAAAGGCTTATTGCTCAAGGGTATTTGGTCGAAAGTCCATCATGGGCAAAAAATGGTAGAGTACTTGCATTTACAAAAGGTACAAGACCTAAGAATCAGAAAAATATTCAATTAAAAGGGTTAAATCGGATATATACTATTGATTTTACAGGGCATAATGAACGCATCATACCAACTCCACATGATGCATCTTCTCCAGATTGGTCATCTAATCAGTAACAGAGTAATAAAAGCCTCTACCTATTATTTATTGTGTGATTCCTCGTAATACTCATTTGTCAGAAGCGGTTGACCTTGCATCTTTTGTAATATTGTATTAGATTGGCTTTCATTGATTTTTTATAAAAAATAATGCGAATATTTCCTTTAAGATTTTTTCCAGCAAAACCTAACTTTGACTTTATGGGTATTAAGTCCTTTAGTTATGGATTGTCGATAATTTTGTTGACTTTAAGCCTAGTGTGGGCAGGAATTTATAAATTCAATTTTGGTATTGATTTTATCGGTGGTATTAGCATGGAAGTTAGAACTAACGAAGAACCAGATCTTGCTAAAATGCGTGATGTTCTTGGTCAGCTAGATATAGGTGAGGTCGTATTACAGAATTTTGGTACATCAAGAGATTTATCTATTAGGGTTGGTGTTAGCGATGAAGAGAAATTGATGGAGAATATAACTCTTATTAAGCAAGCATTACAAAAGAATTTTTCATATGAATTTGATTATAGAAAGGTGGATTTTGTGGGGCCTCAAGTAGGAGATCAGATGATTAAGTCCGGTACTATGGCTATGGTTCTATCATTTCTTGCTATTATGATTTATATATGGATAAGATTTGAGTGGAATTTCGGAATAGGTGTGCTGATTGCATTGCTTCATGACGTTATTCTAAGTTTAGGATTTATGAGTATAACAGAATATGATTTTAACTTAAGCACTATTGCTGCAATACTTACTGTGATAGGCTATTCTGTAAATGACTCTGTAGTGATTTATGACAGGATTCGTGAGAATTTGCGTAAATATAATAAGAAGGCTTTTAGTGATATTATCAATTTGAGCGTAAACGAGACATTATCTAGAACAACAATTACAGTGTTTACAACCTTGCTTGCTAATCTTGCCTTAATAACACTTGGAGGTGAGGCGATAAGGAGTTTCAGTGTGTTGGTTTTTGTAGGAATATTTATTGGCACTTATTCGTCAATTTTTATTTCTGCTCCAATTTTGACTTTATTTAATTCAAAATAATCACTTGAGAAATGCATAATTTTTAAGAAATATAGATATATGAGAATTTCAGCTAACGATATAAAAATAGGAAATGTTTTAGATTATAACGAAGAACTTTGGTCTGTTATAAAAAACCCCGATCATACGAAACCTGGGAAGGGTGGCGCTTATGTACAAGTTGAGATGAAAAATTTACGTACTGGTAATAAGTTAAATAAAAGATTTAGTTCGACCGATTCAGTAGAGAAAGCATTTCTAGAGCGTCAAACTATGCAGTATCTTTATGCTGAGGGCGAACATCTTATCTTCATGGATCCTAAATCTTTTGAACAAAAAATGCTTAGTAAAGATATGATGGGAGAAAGACTTCCGTTTCTTACAGACGGCATGAATGTTGACGTAGAGTTTTATCAGGATACTCCTTTGAGCATAAAATTACCAGCCACTGTAATAGTTGATATATCAGAAACTGACCCTGTAATAAAAGGATCAACTGTTACTTCTTCTTATAAGCCAGCTATACTTACAAACGGTTTAAAGATCATGGTGCCTCCATACCTTGTAACGGGTGAGAAGATAGTTGTAAAAACAGAAGATATGACATTCGTAGAAAGAGCAAAATAATGCAAAATGATACAAGCCTGATTATTGACGCTACAAGAAAAGCTTCAAGATTTTTACAAAGAGATTATTGTGAACTTGAAAATTTGCAACTATCGGAAAGGGGTACAGAGGGATTCTGCAAAAAATCCTACTCTAAAGCTCTACAAACCGTGACAGATGCACTAAGTGGATATTCACAATATATCATTACTAATATTGATGATATACCAGAGGGTAATATTTCTGGTAAAATTTTGCTAGTGGAAGTGCTTGGTGATATAAAAAATTTTGAACGAGCATTACCATTTTTTGGAATTATGGTTACTGTGATTTCTCAAAAAAATACTGTAACTGGAAAATTCACACCAGAAGTATCTGTAATAAATTTTCCTGCGCTTGGAGAGATTTATTATGCAGAAAGAGGGAAGGGTGCTTGGGTTGAACGTCATGCCTCTAGTTTTACTGGAGCAACAAGAGTTAGAGTCTCTGGTGTAAATAATATTGAAAATGCAGTAACTGCCATTTTTGGTGATAGAAATAATGAATCATATAAAAATTTTCAGCATATCAGGATGTTTGATTCTTACATTTACTCTATTGCATTGCTAGTTTGCGGTAAAATTGATGCAGTAATTATTCCTCAAGCTTCAATTTGTTCGTATGGAGTTGAACTATTTACATCGGAAGCTGGCGGGCAATGCGCTGATGAAAATGGCTTGTTATTAGCATCAAACTTGAAACTACATGAAAAAATAAAGCATGTAATATAATAAAAATTGTTCTACCTAGGATAATTTTCTATTACCATTAGATTATAACAATTTTGATTAATCGTGTTCTTTAAGTGAAAAAATTTACAATAAATTGTGATTTTGGTGGGCAGATGTCTCCGTTTGCCATTTATATTGGTAAGCCGGAGCAGAATCATCATCCTCTTCATTTTCAAGCTGATTGGCTTTCTAAAACAAGAGGTGGAATGATACCATCAGAAGTCATGGAAGCTGTAACAAAGTTACAAGAATTGGCAAATAAAAATAATGTGTCTTTAGAGGAATTATGTGTTTATGCTCTAGGAACTGAGGAACAGCAGGCGGAGTTAGAGTCAGAGGATGACGAAGATGATAATATTTCTACCGATGAAGATAGTGACGAGAATATTGAAGGTGATCT
>JAOMYS010000066.1 GCA_028372485.1 Rickettsiaceae bacterium
TTTTTTCTAGGAAAGTAATGAGAGACAATGATACAACATATTTGAAATATATGGATCGTGTAAAAAAATATCTTGATTATGATCTCTCTCACCCTAAACTAACCCAGTTAAAAGAATGGTTTATGAAGCTGGGTAACCTCAATCTATAAAATAGGTAGTTATGATTATTGATACTATAATGTTATTTGCAGCAGGTCTTGGGAATCGTATGAGGCACTTGACTGAAAACAGCCCTAAAACCTTGATTCCAATTTTGGATAAGCCAATATTGCACTATGCACTTGAATTATGTGCGTCTTATCCTTTTAAGAAAATAGTAATTAATACGCATTATATGCATGAGAAGATTAATGAGTCTATAGAAGAGTTTAAGCTTATTCATCCTGATTTTCCTGAGATAGTAATAATCTATGAGGAAGAACTGCTCGAGACTGGCGGTGGTGTAAAAAATGCTATTAATGAGCTTGGAGATAAGCCTATTTTCACCTTAAATACTGATATTGTTCTAAAATCAAAGGAAAATATTTTTGAATATATGCTAAGCAAGTGGAGTCCAGAGCGGATGGATTTTTTGCTTCTTATGCAGCAATATGAAAAATCTGTTGGCTATTCTGGTCGTGGTGACTTTGATTTAGATAGTAATGGTGGCTTGATTAGACCAGACAAAGAAGAGAATTATCAATATGTATATACAGGCCTGCAGATATTGAAGCCTGAAAGAATAGCTCGCCATCCACTTAAGATATTCTCGCTTAGGGAGTATTATTTAAATAGTGAAAGAGTCATAGGAATAGAGTCTAAGGGTATAAAGTGGTATCATGTGACCAATCCGGAAGACATAGTGAATGTAGAAATGGCGATGCTATCTGATAAGAGTGTATAACTAAAACAGAGTTAATTTATATTTGTTCATCTTTTAAATTCATCTTGCGATATGAATCAACCTCCATACTCTAGAGATCTCGTATAACTCGCTATAGAGCTTGTTTACGAGATGACGGTAAGTCATTTGTCATTCCGTAAGTGAACATTTTTGCGAGCTGTACGGAATCTCATGTCGGTGGAGTCAGACTCTATGTTTTAGAGATCTCGTATAACTCTCGCACTTACGTACTCAAAATTACGAGATGACAGATTAGGGAAATACTTCATATTTTTAAATTCTTCCAGTTGTTCGGATTTTATAAATGCGTTATAATAATCCATTGGTGTTGGATAAAACTTCAGTGACTTAGTTTTTTTAGGCAATTATGACGCATTCTAGGGCTATATTATTAACAATACTTGTTATGTCTGCAGGTCTGGCACAATTTGCTGCAGATATTTATGCTCCTAGCATACCTGCTATTTCTAATAATCTACATACTCGTATAGACGATGTACAATGGAGTATGTCGATTTACATGTTCGGCATTACATTTTCGCAGTTAATTTACGGGCCTTTATCTGAAGGTATAGGACGTAAACCACCAATGATTTTTGGTTTATTTGTGATGCTAATAGGTAGCATCATGTGTTTTGTAGCGCCCAATGCGGATGCGTTGATAGGAGGTAGATTAGTACAAGGCATTGGTGCTGGAGCTGGTGCATGTTTGTGGAGGTCATCGTTTCGTGATATTTTTTCTGGGAAGGAGCTTGCGATATATACATCTTACCTCGTGATAATAGTAATGTTTGTTATTCCTACAGCTCCTCTAGTTGGAGGGTATTTGCAGCAATATTTTGGTTGGAGAGCGAGCTTTCTTTTTATGACAACATACTCAGTAATTGCATTGCTATTTACAATTTTTGGTCTTAGTGAGACTAGTGCTAGCTACCATAAATCAAAATTAAAATTAGGATTTGCGCTTGGGGAGTATATGACATTATTGAGAAGTCCTGTTTTTGTAGGGATGACATGTGGAACTTTTTTAAATTATGGAGCATTTTTTTCTTGGTTTGTTATAGGGCCAGTATTGCTGATCAAGGAGTTAGGATTTTCTCCAATCCAATTTGGTTGGATTACATTTATTGCTGGAATAATTTCATATGGTCTTGCTGGAATTCTTAACGATATTTTTGTTAAGAAATACGGCATGCCTGCGATGCTTCGTTTTGGATGGATCGTGATGATTCTTTCTGGTGCATTAATGCTTTTAGGGTGCTATATCACAGGAATAAACATATGGTCCGTAATGATCCCTATATTGCTTTTATTCTTCGGGTCTAGCTTTATTTGGCCCAATGCATTTGCTATAGCGTTTACTCCTTTCGGTAATATTGCGGGTCATGCTGGTGCATTATACGGCTCTATGCAAGTATGTGGTGCTGCGGTTTTTGCAGCCGCTGCATCTTATCCACAAAAGGATAATCAAATTCTTCTTGCGCTAATTATTTTTATATCTTCAATCCTATCTTGGATAATTTATGAAGCTTTTGTTCATGATAAAATAAAGGATTAAGAATCTACGTAGGCGTTATATAGCTCAAGACGTGCAACAAAAACTATGTTAATGGTTTTTAGATTTTATTATGTCTGCTCTGACTCTTAATGGATTGACTTTATCATTGTTATGTTTTATACCATCACATATTCAATTTATTGTAAAGCAGGTCATTGTTACTTCTTGCTTACCTATTATTCATAGGCTGCGCTTGTTGTATCTTTTATCTATCTTTATCTAAGTTGAATATAGTTAATTTAAGGCTTTATCGTTGCCTTAAATTGCAATTGTTTACGAATACTAATATGGTGTGCTTATATGTCTGTTATGTCTGATAAATGGATAAAAGATCAATCTATCCATAGCAACATGATTTCTCCTTTCGTAAGTGATCAGGTTAGACAAACAGATACAGGAAAAATCATCTCTTATGGTGTTTCGTCTTACGGTTATGATGCTCGTGTATCTAGCGAGTTTAAAATTTTTACAAATATAAATACTGCGTTAGTTGATCCCAAAGATTTTGACAATGAGAGTTTTGTTCATCGTGATACAGATGTCTGTATTATTCCTCCTAATAGCTTCGCTCTTGCGAGAACTGTAGAGTATTTCGAGATACCACAAGATGTGCTTGTGATATGTGTTGGAAAATCTACTTATGCAAGATGTGGTATCATAGTTAATGTCACTCCACTTGAGCCTGGTTGGGAAGGGCATGTAACTCTAGAATTTTCTAACACGACTCCGCTTCCTGCAAAAATTTATGCAGGTGAAGGGGCATGCCAGTTTTTATTTTTAAGGGGTAATGAGAGATGCTCTGTTTCATATTCAGATAGAAATGGGAAATATATGAAGCAGCAAGGCGTAACATTACCACGTACATAAACTATATTTTTAATTTAAAGGTAACAAATAATGACAACAGAAGATAAAGCATCTAAGGCACCTCATATTGCTGTGAGTGCACAATATATAAAGGATCTCTCGTTTGAAAATCCAAATGCGCCAGCTGTTCTTGCAACTCATGATAAGCAACCCAATATTGACTTATCATTAGATTTAAAAACTAAAAAAATGCCAGAAGAGGGGCATTTTGAGGTTGAACTCTCTATCAGTGCAAAAGCAAAAGTAGAGGAAGATACTTTATTTTTAGTAGATTTAAAATATGCGGGGGTATTTCATTTGATTAATATACCAGAAGAACAAATGGAAGTAATGTTGGCTGTTCATTGCCCATCAATAATCTTTCCCTATGCAAGAAGAATTATTTCTCATGCGACACAAGATGGAGGATTTTATCCATTGAGTATTGATCCAGTGGATTTCGGTATGCTATACAGTAAGAAGATGATGGAAAACGCTGCTAAGTCTTAATGATAAAATAGGTTTTTTTATGCGAATCAGTAAATATACGTTTTTTGTTTCTTTTTTCTTATCTTCTTGTCTGAATTTTAACTCGTTTGCTGCGGATAGTGAGGTGAAAATTGGTGGTGCTGTGGAGGTACAAGCCGTCTATTACAGTAGTGATGGAGATGACACTCAGAAGAAATTGTCAACTTACAATAAAGAGTATGGGTTTTCTTCTTCTGGAAACTTTTTCTTGGACTATAAGCTTGTTGCAGATTCTGGTTTGAAATATGGCGCTAAGATCGGTGCTGAAATAACTGCTCGTAACAATAGGAGCGCTCCACTGATTATGTATGTGGAGTCTGATTTTGGGAAAATTGAAGCTGGCTCTGGTAAGAGTGCAATGGATATAATGAAGATTACCGGTTATACAGCCTCTTGTGCCACGGGCAATGGTTGGGATGCATTTGCTATTATTTCTCCTAAAGATGGTAAGGACAAAAAAGTTGCTTATGTTACGAATTTTTGTAACTTCTTAGATGCAAAGAGCAGAACCCCTGGTGAAACGGAATTTCCTAGAAAGATAAGTTACTTTACACCGAAATTTGGTTCTGATGAACATAAGTTTCAAATAGGGGTTTCTTATATTCCAGACACATCCAATATCGGTTATGAATCTGCTGGTAAGGGTAATTTGAGTGGTCTTGCTGACTCACCTGCATATAAGTTCGCAATTACTGATGGTATTGGGTATGGCGTATCATATGAGGGTAAGTTTTCTGAATCCTTGTCTGCTAAATTGTCTTTTGTAGGTGAAATTGGTAAACCTCTTGCTTTTGACAAAGATGATGAGAGTAAAAAAGCCGATGTTAAGTTCAAATCTCTAAATACCTACAATGTAGGTAGCGAAGTAACGTATGACAAGATCTCTGTCGCTGCTTCTTATATGAACTATAACCAAAGCTTAACTAATTCTGAGATAGATAAATTGGGTCGTAATACGAATATTTACTCTTTAGGTGCAAAATATGCGTTTTCAGATGATGTGTCTGTAAGCTTGAATCATTTTTATAGTGAGCATAAAAAGAATAAAGTGAATGCATCTAGTGTAGGTGGGGATTATTTTGTTGCTTCTGGTATTAAGACATATGCACAGCTTACTCATTATAAAGCAGAGGGGGAATTTATTGAAAATGACCTTACAAAGAAAGATAAGAGTACTGGCACAGTAGTAATATTAGGAATGAAAGTGTCGCTATAACTCTTGCTGCATTGCATGAAGTTATTAATAAAAATGTAAAAAATGCTTGCTTTTTTGTTGATAAAATGCGATTATCCTGGGCTAATTAGAAAGAAATGTTAATATTTAGAGAAATAAAATGAGAGTATTATTAATAGAAGATGATTCCTCTACGGCACGCTCGATTGAGCTTGCTCTTGCTGCTGAAGGAATAATATGCGATACAGCAGAAGTTGGCGTGGGTGGTGTTGAGATAAGCAAGATATGTGATTATGACATTATCCTTCTTGATATCATGTTGCCAGATATTGATGGATACGAAGTATTGCTACGTCTTAGATCTGCGAAAATTAAAACTCCGATTTTGATTTTGTCTGGGTTATCTGCGGTAGATCAAAAGATTAAAGGCCTGGGTTTTGGCGCTGATGATTATATGACTAAGCCTTTCAATAGAGGAGAACTAGTTGCAAGAATTCAAGCGATTGTTCGTCGTTCTAAAGGTCACTCGGAATCTGTAGTAAGGTTTGATAAAATCGCAGTGAATTTAGATACAAGAACTGTTGAAGTGGATGGAACTCATGTGCATTTAACTAATAAGGAGTATGCAATTTTAGAGCTTCTTGCTATGCGCAAAGGGACGGTACTCACAAAAGAGATGTTCTTGAATCATTTATATAGCTCTATGGATGAGCCTGAGATTAAGATCATAGATGTTTTCGTTTGCAAGTTGCGTAAGAAGCTTTCAGATGCTTCTGGTGGAACTAACTATATAGAAACTGTCTGGGGGCGTGGGTATATGCTGAAAGATTATGAAGAAGAAGCAAATGAAGAGAGCAATGTACGGTCTGCTCAAGGTTCTGCTTTTAAAGAAGAAGTGTTTGAATAGGGGGAAATACCCACCTATTCTTGGATATTGATCGCTCTTCGTTGCTTGTGTAATCACTACAGTGACTCATTTGTGGGAAGAGCGTCTTTTTTTCTAGAGGAATAATATCCTATACCAATCCCGTACCACAGCGGCGTTGCCTGCACGGCTATTGAGTATCTAGAAAACCACCGAGGTCATTGGTGTAAATCTTAGTATTACTAACACCTCTATTGTCATTCCGCACGTGACAGCCCCACCCCCACTGTCTTTCCGTAAGCGATCGCTAAGGGAGCTATACGGA
>JAOMYS010000067.1 GCA_028372485.1 Rickettsiaceae bacterium
TGTTGGTCAGGTACTTGAAGCCCATTTAGGGTGGGCAGCAAAAAATCTTGGCTTACAGGTTGGTGATATGCTGGACAAATACAGTAATAATAATTTAGATATTGAGTCGCTAAAGTGTTTTGTTGGTAAGATTTATGATGGTAGTGATGTTGCGTCTAAGCTTAAAGATTTGAATAAAGAAGAATTTGTACAATTCTGTGATAAGCTAAAAGATGGTGTTCATTTTGCTACCCCTGTTTTTGATGGAGCGAAAGTTGATGGCGTTAAGTCTATGTTAGAGCTTGCCGGGCAAGATCGTTCTGGTCAAGTTAAGGTTATAGATGGTAGGACTGGTGAGTATTTTGATCGTAGTATAACGGTTGGCTATAAGTACATTCTGAAACTTCATCACCTTGTAGATAATAAAATTCATGCACGTTCGATAGGGCCATACAGTCTTGTTACTCAGCAGCCACTTGGTGGTAAGTCACACTTTGGTGGTCAAAGATTTGGCGAAATGGAAGTGTGGGCACTTGAAGCATATGGTGCTGCATTTACTCTGCAGGAATTGCTTACAGTTAAATCTGATGATGTTTCTGGTAGAATTAAAGTTTACGAGAATATCGTTAAAGGAGGTTATAACTTCAATTCTGGGATTCCAGAGTCATTTAATGTAATGATAAAAGAATTGAGATCATTATGTTTAAATGTCCAGTTGGAAGAAGGAGAATAATTAGTAATACAGAATTTAAGTAATAGCTTGGATTGCGTTTAGTCGCAGAAGAAGGAAATATTGTAGTTTGAGGAAATAATCCATTATGTCACAGATCAATTTTTATAATCAATTAAGTAGTGTCCAAGAATTTGATCAGATCAGAATTAATATAGCGAGTCCTCAGCAAATTAGGGCTTGGTCCTTTGGCGAGGTTACGAAGCCTGAGACTATTAATTATCGTACGTTCAAGCCGGAAAAAGAAGGATTGTTTTGCTCTAGAATCTTTGGGCCAGTAAAGGATTATGAGTGTTTATGCGGAAAATATAAGCGCATGAAGCATAGAGGGGTTACTTGCGAAAAATGTGGAGTTGAAGTCACAACATCTCGTGTACGTCGAGAACGTATGGCTCACATTGAGCTTGCTGCGCCTGTTGCACATATTTGGTTTTTAAAATCCTTGCCTTCAAGAATTAGCACTTTGCTTGACATCGCAATGAAGGATCTTGAAAAGATATTATATTTTGAAAATTATGTGGTAGTAGACCCTGGAATGTCTCCTCTTCAGAAGGGAGATTTATTATCTGAGGACGCTTTATTGCAGGCTCAGGATGAATACGGGGCTGATAATTTTATTGCAATGATTGGTGCAGAAGTTGTTCAGCGACTATTAAGAGAATTGAATCTAGAAGAGTTACAAGTACAGCTTAAAGAAGAAATTTCTGCATCTAACTCCGAAACAAAGAAGAAAAAGCTAATAAAGCGTCTAAAATTAGTTGAGGATTTTCTGGGTTCTAATAATAAGCCGGAATGGATGGTAATGGATGTACTTCCTGTTATTCCTCCAGAGATTAGGCCGCTTGTTATGCTTGACGGTGGAAGATTTGCTGCTTCTGATTTAAATGAGTTATATAGAAGGGTAATCAACAGAAATAATCGCTTAAAAAGATTGCTTGAGTTGAAAGCTCCAGACATCATTATCCGTAATGAAAAAAGAATGCTACAGGAATCTGTTGATGCATTATTTGATAATGGTCGTAGAGGAAGAGTAGTCAAGAACGCTAACAGCAGGCCTTTTAAATCTTTAAGTGACATGCTTAAAGGTAAGCAAGGGCGCTTCCGCCAGAATCTACTTGGTAAGAGGGTAGATTATTCTGGTCGTTCTGTGATTGTGGTTGGACCTGAAATGAAATTGCATCAGTGCGGGTTACCTAAAAAAATGGCTCTTGAGTTATTTAAGCCTTTCATTTACTCCAGGCTAGAGATGTATGGTATTGCTACTACAATCAAAGCAGCGAAGAAAATTGTTGAGTCAGAAAAAATAGAAGTTTGGGATATTCTAGAAGAGGTGATTAGAGAGCATCCAGTTCTTTTAAACAGAGCTCCAACACTTCACCGTCTTGGGATTCAAGCGTTTGAGCCGCTTCTTGTAGAAGGTAAAGCGATACAGCTTCACCCTCTTGTGTGCGCTGCATTTAATGCTGATTTTGATGGTGATACCATGTCTGTGCATATTCCTTTGTCAGTTGAAGCGCAGCTAGAGGCAAGGGTATTGATGATGTCTACGAATAACATACTTAGTCCTGCAAACGGTAAGCCTATTATTTCAGCAGATAAGGATATTGTTCTTGGTTTATATTACTTGACTTTGGTAATAGATAATGAGCCTGGAGAAGGTATGGTATTCAGTGATATAAAGGAAATAGAATTTGCTTTATTTGAGAAGGTTTTGACTATTCATACCAAAATAAAATATCGCACTAAATTGTTGAATTCATCAGGAGAATTTGTTGAAACTATAATAGATACTACTCCGGGTAGAGTGATACTTAGCCAACTTCTTCCATGCAGTGATAACATAGATTTCAAACTTCTCAATAAAGAGATGAACAAGAAAAATATATCTAGTGCTATAGATTCTGTGTATCGTTATTGTGGCCAGAAAGCTACAGTATTATTTGCTGATAAGCTAATGGAACTTGGGTTTAAATATGCATTCACTTCTGGTATATCTTTTGGTATGGATGACATGGTTGTTCCTCCAAAGAAAACAGAATTTATTGAAGAAACCACATCTCTTGTAAATGAATATGAGCAGCAATATCTTGAAGGATTGATCACATACGGAGAAAAATTCAATAAGGTTGTTGATGCTTGGACTGCCTGTACAGATAAGGTTGCATCTAAAATGATGGAAGAGATTGCCGTAAGTGATAATGACAGTTCGAGAACTAGTCAGGAGGGATTAAATTCAATTCATATGATGGCAATATCTGGTGCAAGAGGTTCTGCTGCTCAGGTGAAGCAGCTTGCTGGTATGCGTGGATTGATGACAAAACCGTCGGGTGAAATCATTGAAACTCCTATTAAATCTAATTTTAAAGAAGGTTTGACAGTACGTGAATATTTTAACTCTACTCACGGTGCACGTAAAGGTCTTGCGGACACTGCGCTGAAGACTGCTAACTCTGGTTATTTGACTAGAAGGCTTGTTGACGTAGCTCAGGATTGCATCATTACAGATGATGATTGTGGAACAAGTGAAGGGTTAGAAGCGAAAACCATAATAGAAGGTGGCGAAATAGTTGTATCACTTGCTGACCAAGTATTAGGTAGGGTGGTTGCGATAGAGGCTTACCATCCTGTAAATGGCGAATTGTTGGTTTCTGCGGGTGATTTAATAGATGAAGAAAAGCTAGATAAAATTGAATCTTCGGGGCTAGACCTTATTAAGATCAGGTCAGTCCTGACTTGTAAAACAAAATCTGGTATTTGTGCGAATTGTTATGGTCGTGATCTTGCTACTGGTAAGCTAGTATCAAAAGGTGAAGCAGTAGGTGTTATCGCTGCGCAGTCTATTGGTGAACCAGGTACTCAGCTTACAATGAGAACTTTCCACATTGGTGGCGCTGCAACAAAAGGTACAGAGGCATCTTCTATTGAGTCTTCTTATGATGCTAAGATTAAGGTTCTTGGGCGTAACTTAGTGATTAACTCCGAAGGTAAGCAAATTGTAATGAGTCGTGCTTGTGAAGTGTTACTTCTTGATGGTAAAGGTAATGAGAAAGCGAGGCATACGATACCTTACGGTGCAAGGTTAATGGTAGATGATGGGTATGAGGTTACTAAAGGGCAAAAAATTGCTGAGTGGGATCCTTATACTATACCGATTATTACTGAGAAATCAGGTAAAGTAGTATTTACCGACATGCTTGAGAATATATCTATCAGAACAGTGATGGATGATACTACTGGCATTGCAAGCAAAGTTGTAATTGAGTCTAAGCAATATTCTAAGGGAGTAGATCTTAGACCTCGTATACAGCTTCTTGATGATAAAGGAAAAATGGTAGAACTATCCTCTGGTTTAGAGGCAAAACATTATTTGCCAGTTGGAGCTGTTCTTAGTATGGAGGATGGTGCAAATGTATCTGCAGGTGATATTTTGGCTCGTATTCCTCGTGAGTCTATTAAAACTAGAGATATTACTGGTGGTCTTCCTAGGGTAACTGAGCTTGTTGAAGCAAGGCATCCGAAGGATCACGCTGTGATTGCAGAAGTTGATGGTCGTGTTGAGTTTGGCAAAGACTATAAGTCCAAGAGAAGATTAATGTTGCATCCTACAGATGGTTCAGAGCCAGTAGAATATATGCTACCTAAGGGTAAGCACGTTGTGGTTAATGAAGGAGATTTTGTAAAACGTGGTGATATGATCATTGATGGAAATCCAGTGCTTCAAGATATTTTGAAGGTAATGGGTGTTGAAGCATTAGCTGCTTATATGGTATCTGAAATTCAAGCTGTATATAGATTGCAGGGTGTAAAAATTGATGATAAACACATAGAGGTAATAATACGTCAAATGCTTCAAAAGGTAACTATTACTAATTCTGGTGGTACGACTCTGTTGGTAGGAGATGTAATAAATTTACGTGATATGAATGAGATTAACGATAAGGTTATCAGAAATGGTGGTCAGCCAGCAGAATATGAGTTGATACTGCAGGGTATTACGAAAGCTTCACTGCAAACTAAGTCATTTATCTCAGCTGCTTCTTTCCAAGAGACTACCAAGGTTCTAACCGAGGCATCCGTGGCAGGTAAAACAGATTACTTAGAAGGCTTGAAAGAGAATGTGATAGTAGGAAGGCTTATTCCTGCAGGGACTGGTTTCCATATTGGGATTGCAAAAAAGCAGGCTATTCAGCGTGATAAGATGGTATCAGCTGAGCAGCAAGAAGGGTAACTACCTTCTCTCTTCTATATTTAGAGAGTGTGTTGTTATATGTTACTCTTCTATACTTGCGTTAATAGAGTGTTATGCAGGCTGTAATGTGATATGAAAAAGAAGATAATAGTTGGGATTACTGGCAGTTCTGGTGCTATATACGGCGTTAAATTGTTACAAATGCTGCAAAATTTAGATATAGAATCACATCTAGTCATATCAAAAGCTGCAAATATTACTATTGCTACTGAGTTAGAAGAAACAGCAAACGATATAACAAAGCTTGCGAATCATACATACAAACACTCCGATATTGCAGCACCTATATCAAGCGGCTCATTTTGTACTGATGGAATGATAATTGCTCCGTGTAGTATGAGAACTCTGTCTGCAATAGCAAATGGCTATGAGAGTGATTTAATCACAAGGTCTGCTAGTGTTACAATGAAAGAGCAGAAAAAGTTGGTTTTAATGGTGCGTGAAACTCCGCTTCATGCAATTCACTTAGAAAACATGTTAAAATTAAGTAAGGCAGGAGTTGCAATTAGCCCTCCAGTGCCAGCATTCTATAACAAGCCAAATACGATAGATGATATCGTGACTCATTCTGTGGCAAGGGTTTTAGATCTTTTTGATCTTGATGCAGCTGCTATTAAAAGATGGAAGGGGTTTGATAAATCTACTATATAGTCAACTTCACCCCTTGCAACTGTAGATTGAATGCTCTACAATTCCGCAACATACATAAGCACGTCTTAGTGTCAGCAAAATTAGTGATACATTAAATTTCATGAGAAGAAGAATAATATATTTTTCATTAACATTATTCATATGCATGTTTCTTCTCTATGTAATTATTGAGGGTATCATAATGAAAATTGAAAGAGAAGAAGCAGCTTGGCTGCGTGATGAATTACATAATCTAGACATCGGTAACAAGGATGATAGTGATATGTACTACAGAAAATTATTTCATATTATTGCAAGCGGAGAGGATTTTAAGCCTAGGACATATGGCGATAGCAAGAAGATACCCACTATAGGGTATGGATTTAATATGGGAAGAGGGGATGCTTCTAGGAAAGAATGGGATGCAGTTTTTGGTGATTCGATATCTTTTGACGATGCAAAATCTGGCAAGATAAGCATTACCAAAAGGCAGGCAATAGCGCTTAAAAGATTTGGGATTGG
>JAOMYS010000068.1 GCA_028372485.1 Rickettsiaceae bacterium
TTTGAAGAAGATTCTTTGTTTACGTTTGAGGATAGTGGTAAAAACTTAGATTTCACATCAGTTTCTGAATTTTTGGCCCAAGTTAGACTGCAAAACTTTAACCTAGGGGTTACAAGGGGGTCAATATATGCGGATCCGCAAATTGATCTTTTTATTAGCGATAAGATGAATCAAGATATAGTCCGTCAATATGATAACGATGATGAGTCGTTGCTTGCTCTTATTGAGGGGCATATAGATGGATTTATAGCAGATAGGGTGGTAGGATCTGCTGCTATCTTACACTTAGATGCAATATCGAAAGTGAAAGAAATTCCTTTGAATATAAAAGTGCCAATTCATTTTATGTTCAGCAAAAAAACTGTACCAATTGATTTGGTGGATAAATTCAATCGAAAAATCAAGCAATTCTTTGATAGTGAAGAGTACAGATCGGTAGTCAAGACATACTTATACCCTGTGCTTCTAATACAAACTATTGATTCAAAATGGTTTTATTTTATAGGCGTCATTGGTACAATAGCTTTTGCTATATCGGGTATTGCAATAGCATCAAAGGATAATGCTACATTATTTGGGACATTCTTTCTAGCTATGTTACCCTCAGTTGGAGGGGGTGTAATGCGTGATGTTCTAGTAAATAGAGATGAGGTTGTCTTATTCTTAACTCCTTCTTACATGTATTATATCATGATAATAGTTTTGATTGGGTTCTCAACGGTAAGGTTGCTAGAGTATTACAATAAGGGATCTAATGAAGATGCTATAGTGAAACGCTTTTGGGATAATGTACTTGTAATAGGCGATGCTATTGGCCAGGCATCCTTTATAGTAACAGGAGTTACTATTGCCATTATGGCAAAGATTGAACCAATAGAGCTCTGGGGGCCATTTTTTGCATTCCTAACAGCAAATGGAGGTTGTATATTACGTGACCTTATGAGAAAAAACCCACATATAATATGCATTAATGGTACGTTTAATGCAGAGATATCTGTGTTATGGGGAGTGATATTTAGCGTATACTTGGATATGAACTCACATGATCCAGATGCAGACAGCATTAAAAACATAGTATATGTAATCGCTATTGGGGCTTTTCTTACGAGAATAACAGCCCATTACTTAAACTTGCCAAATCTAAGATTCAGAGCAGAAAAAAATATAAGCACGCAAAGATCAGGGAGTGGTAAAAAAAATCTTAAGTAAGGAGGCGTTGTCTACACGGCTACAATTGAACATGCAAGTACTTTACGCAATCTCATTGTCTTTCCATATGACTCCCCCAGCCTATCATTTCGCATGCGAGCATTTTGCTCCCACTGTCATTCCACAAGTGATTTTTTAGAGCTATACAGGCAACGCCATCGAGATATCATTACTCTTCGCTCACCTATGTGGAAGCAAGTTAAGATAAACGAGCCGAGTACCAAAAAGCTATAAAGACATATAAAAGCAAAAGCTTTTTTATATTGATGCAAGTGGTATCAATATATATCTTACAAATTAACATCTAGATCAACTATACACGGTACATGGTCTGATGGCCTTTCCCAGTCTCTAGCATATGGTATAGATATGCTATCTTGTAATTTATCTTCAAGATTTTCACTCACCCAGATATGATCTAATCTTCTGCCACGATTGGATTTTTTCCAATCTCTATTTCTGTAACTCCACCAGCTATATAATTTTTTGCTAAGATCAGTAAAATGCCTTCCAGTATCAATAAAGCTAAACGATTCTTGAAGAGAAAGTAAAGCTTTACGTTCTGAGTCAGTGTGACTTATCACGTTCCTTAGCTGCTTACTTGACCATACATCATGTTCATGTGGTGCAATATTGAGATCTCCTAGCAAAATGATTTTATCATGTTGTTTTGACCTATTACTTGCAAACCATTCTTGCATCAATTTTACATATTCTAACTTATGTTTATATTTAGGATTAACACTAACGTCTGGTTCATCACCGCCAGCTGGAACATAGAAATTATGAATTTCAAAATCATTGATTTTTGCACATATATGTCTTTTATTTTCATTGTATATATTCAATGAAAAATGTTTAGATATTTTGTGCTTTGAGATGATAGCTACACCGTTATAAGATTTCTCACCAGAATATATCACATGTTCATATCCCATTTTTTGAATTGCATCTAAGGGAAATGTTTTATCTTCTGTTTTTGTTTCTTGCAAACATATGACATCTGGCTCTTGCTCTAAACACAGTTTTTCAAGCAAATTGATGCGTAAACGCACTGAATTAATATTCCAAGTAATGATTCTCATAATTTATCAATTAGTCTAATTTAAATAACTACATATACAAAAATGTTACCTTGTGAGCAATATAACCAATGCATTTTAATAATACTATTATTCTTTAACAATGCCTCTTTGTACTTACAAATAATAGTTACCTATTGCCTTATTTATAGTTTCGGATAAAATGAGATTCCTACTTTAATATACTATTTTGTTGCAATGGCAGGACATTCCAAATTTAAAAACATACAACATCGCAAAGGCGCTCAAGATAAGAAAAGAGCTAAAGTATTTACTAAATTAGTTAGAGAGATTATAACAGCTGCAAAAATTGGTGGTGTTGATGTAAATAATAACCCACGCCTTAGGTCGGGTATATCAGAAGCTAGAAGTCAAAATCTTCCTAAAGATAGAATTGACAAAGCCTTGGCACAAGCGTCTGATCCATCGGATACAGACAATTACTCAGAGATGCGTTATGAAGGTTTTATCACTGGTGGTATTGCGATCATAGTGGAAACACTGACTGATAATAAAAATAGAACTGCATCAGACGTTAGAAGTAGCTTTAGCAAATATGGTGGAAATCTCGGTGAGTCTGGAAGCGTAAGTTTCATGTTTGATAAGGTAGGAAGAATAGAGTATCCAGCATCTGTAGCATCTGCAGATGAAATAATGGAAAGCGCCATTGAATCTGGTGCTAATGATGCCCAATCAACAGAAGATGATCATAATATTTATACTGATATTGAGTCCTTTTCTTCTTGTCTTGATTATTTAAATGATAAGTACGGCATACCAACAGAGGCAGAATTAGAGTGGAAACCGCAAAATACAGTGTTGGTTAATGATCACGAAAAAGCAGAAAAGATATTAAAATTGATTGATCTTTTGGAAGAAAGTGATGATGTGCAGAAAGTATTCGGCAATTATGAATTTTCAAAAGAAGTAATAGAGAAATTATCTAATTAAAGATTTAATTTGGTGAAAAAGCAAATAATAATATTGGCTGCTGGAAAAGGAAGCAGAATGAATTCTGATCTGCCTAAAGTGATGCACAAGGTAGCTGGAATCTCAATGCTTGAAAGAGTGGTGAGTAATTGTTATGAAGTTACGCATGACCTTACTTTGGTATATTCAAAACATATAGAACTTTATCTTTCAGACTTTGAAAATCGCTGTAAGCTTGTAAATCAAGGTAATCAAAGAGGTACTGCTCATGCTGTATCTATGGCAAAGGATTTTTTTGATGATGACGCTCAAATAGGAGTTATATATGGTGATAATCCACTAATTACGCCAAGCGTCATTAATGGTATTTTTAATCACTTGCAGAATACTAGCTCAGCCGTAACTACTCTTGCATTTCAGTGTGATCCACCTAATCAATATGGAAAAATCATAACTGATGAAAGTAGAAATTTTCAGCGTATTGTTGAGAGCAAATTTGCGAATGATCAAGAGCAAAAAATTACATTATGTAATTCAGGAATTATGGTATTTGCACCTAACATTCTAAAAAAATATATCGATCAATGTTTAATAACAGATCATAGCAATCCTAAAAAAGAGTTATATTTGACAGACATTATAGAAGTATGCGTATTAAACGGGGAAAAAGTATCCTACTTTGAACTAAGTGACCCTAGATTAGTGATCGGAGTCAATACACAAGATGATCTGGCAAAAGCAAATTCTATAGTTGAAGTTAAATAGAAATTATGAACAAAGATGAGCCCTTATTAATCATTGATGGTTATGGTTTTATATTCAGGGCATATCATGTACAGCCACCTCTAACCTCACCAGATGGCTCTCCAGTTGGTGCTATTTATGGCTTTACCTCTATGCTACTTAAGCTTATTAAGGACTTTAAGCCCAAGCATGCCGTAATGGTACTTGATTCTGCTGGGAAAAATTTTAGACATGACCTTTATGATGCATATAAAGCTAATCGTCCACCTGCTCCAGATGACTTAGTAGCACAGCTGAAAATGGTAGGGATTGCTGCAAAATCTTTAAACTTTACATGTCTATCAAAACAAGGATTTGAGGCTGACGACATTATAGCTACTCTTGCAAAAAGATATTCTGATTCTGGGAAGTCTGCGGTAGTAATTTCTGCTGACAAAGACTTGATGCAGCTGATGGATAATCATGTAAAAATGTATGATCCAGTCAAATCAAAATATATAACAGAAGAAGATGTTTTTAATAAATTCGGTGTTATTCCGTCAAAAGTGCGTGATGTGCAAGCATTAATGGGGGATAAGTCGGACAACATACCGGGTGTTGCAGGAGTTGGTCCTAAGACTGCATCACAGCTAATTAATCAGTTTGGTGATCTTGAAGGATTATTATCATCGATTGATCAAGTAAAAAGCCCAAGACAGCAGGAATTACTCAAGAAACATAGGGAAGATGCCCTAATATCATGGAAGCTGGTAGATTTAGATCGCAACGTTGCGATTGAGCAAGATGCTGATAAATTCAAGTGGATAGTTCCAAAGTGTGAACAAATATCAGATTTTCTAAATCGAAATGGGTTTAAATCTCTAAATAAAAGAGTAGAGAATTTATTCAATATCAAAGTTCAAGAGAAGCAAGAAGATACTGATGTTAGCCAGAAAGTTAAAGAAGTTGCAAATAACAAGATTATCGAGGTTCAGGAAGTTAGTCAGTTAGGACCGCTAACTAAAGAAATAGAGCGTTTAGGTATAATTGCGGTAAATACACGAACCACTGATGTTGATGGAAAGATAGAATTTATAATTTGTACAGATAGCAATACATATCTAATTCCATTTAATAAACAATCAGATTCTGCTAAAGACTTATTCTCATATAATAATGCAGACTCTCATATTAGTTTTGATACACAGCTTTATGATCTATTTAAAGATAAATCTATTAAAAAAATTTCCTATGATTTAAAATCTCTGCTCAAGATATGTGACTGTGATATGCAGTCTTTTGATGATCTTCAAATTATGGACTACATATTAAGTGCCGGGGAAAAATCAAAAGATATAGCAGATATTATAGGGCCCTATTCTGGTCAGATTTTTGATAAAGATGATGTCATAAAAATTACTCAGTATTTTCATGAGTGTTACAAAGGCTTATTGCAAGATCTTGTGTTGAATAAATCACTGCATTTATATGAGCAGATAGACCTTCCATTATGTTATATACTGCACAACATGGAACAAGAAGGAGTAAAAATTGATGTAAATCACCTAGCAAAATTATCTTCTGATTTTTCCAAAAAAATTGAAGTTTTAGAAAAACAAATTTTTTCGATATCAGGAAAGGAGTTCAATATCGGATCACCAAAACAACTTGGAGAAATATTATTTGATGAAATGAAATTGCCCTTTGCTAAGATAAACGCTAAAAGCAAATCATACTCTACTAATGTGGATGTTCTTGAAAAATTACGTGATGATGGGCATGAGATAGCTCTACTACTTCTTGAATATCGCCATTTGACTAAACTGAAAAGCACTTATACAGAAGCT
>JAOMYS010000069.1 GCA_028372485.1 Rickettsiaceae bacterium
GTGGGACAGAGCTTACAAGTTCAGCTTGATAAACTAAAAGACTGTGACAAAATTTATCAAGAAAAGAATAGTGCCACATCAAATAAGAAGCGTCCAAAGTTAAATGACTGTATAGAATATGTAAGAGAGGGAGATACGTTAGTTGTTACACGTCTTGATAGATTGGCAAGGTCAACATTGGATTTATGTGAAATCGCAAAAACCTTAGAACGTAAGAAAGTACAGCTTAAAGTTCTAGACCAAAATATAGACACAAGTGATGCCACAGGCAGGTTGCTTTTTAATATGCTAGGAGCAATCAGCCAGTTTGAAACTGAAATAAGAGCTGAAAGGCAAATTGATGGAATTAACAAAGCAAAAGAACGAGGGGTTGGTTTTGGTAGAAAACAAACTATCACTGATGATCAGGTTGCTGAATTACGAACAAGAAGAGAAGATGGAGTTTTAATAAAAACACTAATGAGAGATTATAATCTCTCGAAAGCTAGTATATATAGGTATCTAAAACAATAAATAAAAACACTATGTTTAAACATTATCTCAAGAAACTCATTGGAACAATATTTGGTAATCACAGTACTGCTACGTGGTGGTTTATATACTTTGGTTTAGGCCTCTGCTTTATCCTTATAAACCTTGGATATTTTGATCCAGTTATTAGATTTTTAGACTCAGATTTACTAACCTTTAGATTCGCCACTGTATCTTTTTCCATATACAAGCTTCTTAAATCTGCAACATTGTTGATTATATTTTTCTGGGTAGCCCAATCTTTGCACAAGGCAGTAGAAAGTAATATAAAGAAGATATCTAAGATAAAATCTGCAAATAAAGCGATACTTGCTAAGATTTTTCAGATATTCATATATTTTATATTCTTCATTATTGTCCTTGACCTACACGGTATGGACTTGTCTGCATTTGCTTTCCTTGGTGGTGCTGTAGGTATTGGAGTTGGTTTTGGATTGCAAAAAATTACTTCTAATTTTCTAAGTGGTCTTATATTGCTTTTTGAACAATCAATAAAAGAAGGAGATTTAATAGAAATCAGTAATGGTATATATGGTTTTATAAAACACACTGGCGCAAGACATACCTTGGTTGAAACATTTAACGGACAAGAAATAATGATTCCAAATGATGAGTTTATAACTAATAGGGTAACTAATTGGACTCATTCGAATAATCGTGGGCGCATAGAAATTAAGATTGGTATATCATATGACTCAGATATAGAGACTGCTCGTAACTTAATGATAGAATCTGCCAGTAATCATAAAAACTGCTATAAAGTTATAGAACCAAAATGTCATGTAACGGAATTTGCAAATAGCTCAATTGAATTATTACTCTTCTTTTGGGTAGAGAATATCGCAGATAAAAGGATTGAAACAAAAAGTGATGTTATGCGCTCGATTTGGAGTAACTTCAAAGAGAATAAGATTGTAATACCATTTCCTCAATATGATGTGCATGTTAAGAAATAAGCAAAAAATGAGAAAGAAATAGTTTTAATATCCAGCTATCAATATCTGAATATACATGACAGAACAATCCCCAAAAGAGCATCTATCTGGAAATATAGAAAGAATTACTTACCACAATGAGGATAATGGCTTTTGCGTGCTGCGTGTTAAGGTCAAAGGGCATAAAGACTTAGTAACCGTTACTGGAAGCTCCCCTACCCTATCTGCTGGAGAATATATCAAATGCAGTGGCATTTGGTTTAATGATCGTAATTATGGAAAACAATTTAAAGCTGATTTTCTAAAAGCACTTCCTCCTGATACGCTAGAGGGAATAGAGAAGTATTTAGGCTCTGGTCTAATCAAAGGAATAGGTGCGCATTTTGCTAAAAAGCTAGTCACATCCTTTGGTGATAAAGTTTTTGATGTTATCGAACAGAAACCTCAGCTACTTTCTACAGTGGAAGGAATAGGCAAAGTTAGGGCAAAGAGTATTTGTAGCAACTGGAAGGATCAAAAGATTGTTAGGGAGATAATGGTTTTTCTGCAATCGCATGGAGTTGGTACTACAAGAGCAACTAGGATATTTAAAACTTATGGTGAAGATGCTATTGCTATAGTATCAAAGAATCCATATCAGCTTGCAAAAGACATAAGGGGCATTGGCTTTATTTCAGCAGATGCAATAGCTGGTAACCTAGGTATTGCCAAGGACTCTTTGATCAGAGCAAGAGCTGGTCTATCACATATATTGCTAGAGGCTACATCGAGTGGTCACTGCGCCCTACCCCAGCAAACCCTGATACAAAACACTCAGAAGTTACTAGGAATAGATATAAACTTGGTAGAACTCGCTATTGAAAAAGAAATTGAGTTAAAATCTATTATCTGCGATCTAATAGAAGATCAGTCATGTATATTCTTGGCAAGCTATCATTTTTACGAGAGGCAAATAGCGAAGTTACTTTTATCTATCAAAGGCTCTGATATCCCATGGGAAGATAATGACGCCTTAGAGCTAATTCCCAAAATAGAAGAAGAGCTAGGTATTCAATTAGCGGAGAATCAAAAAGAAGCCATTTCTAAATCTCTATCTAATAAGCTTATGGTAATTACTGGCGGTCCTGGCACTGGCAAGACCACCTTGGTACAAACTCTAATCAAGATATTAGAAGCAAAGGAGCTTAATATTAAATTATGTGCGCCAACTGGTAGAGCGGCTAAACGTCTCAGTGAAACAACTGGATTAGAGGCAACTACTATACACAGGTTATTAGAAATAGATCCTACTCAAGGTGGATTTAAATATAACGAAGATAATAGGCTTTTCTGTGATTACCTGATAGTTGATGAAAGTTCTATGATTGACGTCACTCTATTCTTTGCTTTGCTAAAAGCTTTGCCCGAGAATACAGGTTTATTACTTGTTGGTGATGTTGACCAGCTACCTTCTGTTGGAGCTGGGCAGGTGCTAAAAGATATAATCAACTCTAATATGATCACCACTGTTAGGCTAAATCAGATTTTCAGGCAATCTGCAACAAGTGATATCATAACTAATGCTCATAATGTTAATAAGGGAATACTACCCAACTTAGGCTCTCACAAAGAAAATAGTGATTTTTACTTTATAGAAGCAGAAACTGGTGATGATATTATTAACAAGATAATTACCATGATATGCGAGAGGATACCAAAGAAGTTTAATCTAGATCCTGTAAATGATATCCAGCTACTATGCCCTATGCAAAGAGGAGGTAGCGGAGCTAGGTTACTAAACTCAGAACTACAAAAAGCCTTAAACCCAAACCACCAAGAAGGCATTGCGAAGTTTGGACAGGTTTTTGCGCTTGGCGATAAAGTAATGCAGATGGAAAATAATTATGACAAGGATACTTATAACGGAGATATTGGCATAATCAGTGCAATTGACAAAGATGAGCAAGAAATAACAATCGATTTTTACGGAAACAAAGTAGAATATGATTATGCTGATCTGGATCAAATCACCCTATCCTATGCAACAACCATTCACAAATCCCAAGGTTCTGAATATCCAGCTATTATAATACCCATTACTATGCAAAGCTACATGATGCTAAGGCGTAATCTGATCTATACAGCTATTACCAGAGGTAAGAAGCTGGTAATAGTTATCGGAGAAAAAAAGGCTTTTGCTATGGCGGTAAAGGATAGTAAAAGCTCCAATAGATATTCAAAGTTAAAAGACTGGTTGCAATCTCAGTAGTGTAGTAGGTAGATGATGAGCGACAACTATAATTCAGTTGTAAAAGCTAATTTTATTCCTATCACTATTAACAGCACACCTGTAAATCTTTCTATCCAGTGCTTAACTTTAAGCAGCTTGTCTCTAATCTTTTTGTGAGTGAAGAAGATTGCCACAATAGCAAACCAAGAAAATGTCGTGATTAATATTACTATCCCATATAAAATCATCATGGATAGCGGGGTATTTATATCAATAACAACACTGAAGATACTAATAAAAAACATAATTGCTTTGGGGTTAAGAGCATTTGTCAAAGCTCCCGTTTTTATAGCTTCTATTGTCGAGTAATGTTGTAATTCATTTTCATTTCTAAAATCACCACTACCATCTTTGCTAATAATCATATTATATCCTAAATATAGTAGATATAGACACCCTACCCCCTTAACAAGATTTAACAGAGAGCGTTAATATATTGTATTTTACGCTGCTTTAGCCTTGGGAATGTAAAATTTTTGTTTGGCTTGAGTCCACTCTTGATCCCATTTATTACTAGCACGAGAAGATCTGATTTGTAGAATGTTATGAGCTCCTTCTCTACTCCATTGAGCTTTATGTTTTTTCTTATGCCTGCTGTTTACTAATGTTTCTATAGTACTTTCGATCACGCTACTTGTATAAGGTAACATACTATCTTTTCTCAATTGATAGTTAACTAGATAATCTATGTTATTAGATAAATACTTCAATAAATCATGAGCCTTATCTGCATAATCTGTACCAAGTAAGTCTAAATACAGTTTTCCTAGCCTATCTATGGCCTGCGTTGATTTACCATGCCATACTTTCCATTTTAGTGAATCAGCTTCCCCTGCATACGGATCTTCTAACTGATTTATTAATTGATCAAACTTCATCTTTATATGCTGCCAGTCTAATATACACTCAACTGATGAACTATACTTCTCCAATGTTTTTATTACGCTCCAGCAATTACTAGCGCCATCAGATAAGCCAGTAATTTTTGTACTCTTGTTCATCCCTTGTTTCTTTGCTGCTGTAATAGTCATAGCCTTGATTGTTTTGCCTCTATCTTTTAAAGTGCTCGCTGAATATATTTTATTTGCTATACTTCCAGACTTTCTTAGGCCATTTTTACTTACACCACCTAGTGTATGATCCTCAGGCTTGTATATGTTGCTTACCAAAGCTTCAAAGGATTGATGATTTTTGTTATATGATTTAATATATCCACCATCAACTTGAACTATCAGACGTTCTGCATTATCAGTATCTTTGATATCTGGTTCTTCCTGATGTAGCTCACTTAATATTTTTCCTACTTTATCAGTTGTCTTCTTGATAGTTATTTGGTTATTAATACTCCTGCATCTGCCATTATCTCTAGCTAAAGCTGCTTGTGCTTTTAGATAGGATTGTTCAGACGCTATCTCGGTTTGTTTCTTCACTAAATCAGGATGCATATTACTTCCAAATAAAGAATAGATGCTTGTAGTAATTTTCCCAGTTGAACATTCCCTATTACAACAAGAAACTCTTGGAACTTGTAGCTTATGATCTGTATATATTGAATGAAAGTCAGATGGTGTATGTCCACCTTTTGCCACGTTTGACCCACATTGTGGACAGCTATCTGGACTTAGTAGTTTAGATTGATTTAATAGAAAAATATCTTGTATTTCTTGCAATACAGCAATTTGCTCTCCATGGTTATATCCTACATTATCTATTGCCTTGGGAGATTCTATCTTTTTATCTTCTATAATTTGTCTATCTACAACTTTATTATTTGTTTCATCATATATTTCACTTATTATTCTTTGTCTTAAAGCCATATTCGTGTACCATCATTTTTAACCTAGTTCTAATGGTAACAGAGAAAATATTATACGTCAATTATATTAATGCTCTCCGAACTACTGCATAATTCCTATTATAAAATTTAGAATAGAATTTGTATCAAGTATCTGACGTAGGTGGTGCTGGGTACATGAATTTGTATTATTCTCGGAGAAAGAAGGTGATGTCCATAAACGGTCGTTTTTGGTCACCCTCCCCTACTATG
>JAOMYS010000007.1 GCA_028372485.1 Rickettsiaceae bacterium
GTCATTTTGCATGTGAGTTTTGCTTTCCCTAGGTCGTTAGAGCTATACAGAATCTCATATGTAGAGTCATACTCTATGCTTTAGAGATCTCGTATAACTCGTTAAAAAACTCGTTTACGAGATGACAGGCTGGTAGAAAATTTTGCAAAGAGCTCATTTATGAGATGACAAGAAGCTATTATATCTTTTTACAAGACTCCAGAACAGTCTCTAGGATCATACTAGCAGCTATTATATCGTCTTTTTGATTGCGCTGTTTCCTTTTAAGGTCAAGGCTTTTAAGTAAGTTATCAGCAGCTTTGGATGTCAAACGTTCATCTTGCATAAAGATTGGAATATTAATATGGGTTGATAATCTATCTGCAAACTTTAAGATTGCTAAGGTCTGATCACTCTGAGTACCATCCATATTAATCGGCATGCCCATAACAACTGTACAAGCGTCATGCTTTTTTATTAAATCTATAATTTGCTGTAATTGCTTCTTCTCTGATGAAGTATCTATCAAACATAGTGGCATTGATATATTATGATTAGGGTCAGATATAGCAATGCCAATTTTTCGTTTCCCATAATCAATAGAAATAATAGGTTTTCCTTTGGTGAAAAACTTATAAAATTCTTGAACCGTATTAATGATCATGCTAGTAAATATCTGTATTTTAATTTTAGAGAAATTTTCTTATGTTCAAGTTTATTCAGAGGCATATTGGTGCTAATATGATTAAGTCTGCGTTTGCCTTTGCGATAATTTACTGCCTTTTGTTTAACTCAGCGGTAATAATTTATAAATTTGAATATTACCAAGCAAATATTTTGACTGCCATATTAGAGCTTGCAAAGGATTTTGTCTATCTAGTAATTACTTTATTTGTATTCTTTTTGGGGTTATCAATTCATAGAATTATATTCATCATTGGATCTTTACTTTTATTTTCTACAGGCGCTCTTGCTAGCTATTATTTATTCTTTTTCTCTATTAGTCCAACACTTGGCATGATGCCTTCTATCTTTGGTACGCATCATACCGAACTATATGAGCTTCTTAGCGTGAAAATGATCATATGGGAATCGTTTAGTATCCTGATCTGTCTTTATAGTATTAGTCATTTTAATGTACAGACTACCAAGCTATTCTTCTCTCGTATTCTTTCTGCCGTATGTCTTTTAATAGTAATAAATAATGTTATTACTCCTAAATTTAGCTTTATGAAAACATATTTTCCAATGCAATATCTGCATAATAGTTATGTGTTTTTTTTTGGAAAATCGCATAACAAATATACAAAAGAGGACATAAGTACAAAATATAAATTTCAGGATAAATCAGAAGATGATCTAATAGGAGTGTTTGTTGTAGGAGAATCTGCAAGATACGACCATTTTGGTATCAATGGATATGAAAGAGATACTACACCTCATTTATCTAAAATAAAAAATCTTGTAACATTCAAATCAGAGGCCTGTTCAAATAATACGTATCTAGCTGTACCATGTATGCTTTCAAGGTTTGGGGCAAAAGATATTGATTTAGTCAATACGGAGACAAGCATGTTATCTATACTTACGAAACTAGGTTTTGATACTATATGGTTTGGTACTCAATCTATTACGAAATATTACCGCAATCAGGAAGGAGGCTCTTTTTATGATGAAGTAAATTTTCATACTATGCCAGGTGGTTCGCTCGTTTTTATGCCAAATAGCCATGATTGCCAGATGCTTCCATATTTAGAAAAGAGTATTAAATCTGACGGTAAGAAATTCATTGTATTACATATGACAGGAAGCCATTGGAATTATGCAGCTAGACATCCGGAAGAATTTACAAAATTTCAACCAGTTGCAGATAGTAGTATGAAGCACGACCCTTCAGGATGCTCCATAGAAGAATTAGTAAATAGCTATGATAATTCCATTTTATATACAGATTTTTTTCTTCATAGAGTAATTGAAACTCTAAAAGATAAAAATGCTTTTTTGCTCTATGCGTCTGATCATGGTGAATCTTTAGGAGAAGAGGGGAGGTTAACTCATGGTCACGAATGTGAAAAATTGCCAAAAGAACAGTACAACGTCCCTTTGATGGTATGGATGTCAGATAAATATAAAAATAGTCATTCAGATAATTGGTCTTCTATGCGGGAAGAGAGTAAAAAAGAAATATCACACGATTCTATATTCCACACTATCTTGGACTGTCTTGATATAGCCTCTGAAGCAATTGATAGTTCTTTGAGTCTTTGTGGTGGTAAGAAATCACTCAAAGGATAGGGGATTCAAATTGTATAATAAAAAAATCTATATTATAGCTGGCGAAGAATCGGGGGATTTTATCGGTGCATCATTGATTGATTCAATCAAATCTGAATGCGAGGATAAACACAAATCAGCTGAAATTCTTGGAATTGGCGGAGCTCGTATGGAAAAAGCTGGACTAAAAGATCCTTTATTTGATATTAAGCAGATAAATTTGATGGGTTTTTTAGAAGTTTTGCCTCATATCTTTCGTATAAAAAGACTAATTAATGACACTGTGTCTGATATTATAAAGAAGCAACCAGACATCCTAGTCACTATCGATTCACCTGGTTTTACCTTTAGAGTTGCAAATAAAATAAAAGAACTTGCTCCTGATATAAAGCTTGTACATATCGTTGCACCATCTGTGTGGGTTTACAAGCCAGGCAGGGCAAAGAAGTACGCTAGGATATATGACCATATGCTGACTCTTCTTCCGTTTGAGCCAAAATATTTCTCTAAACATGGCTTGAGATCTACATGTATTGGTCACCCAGTACTAGAACAGAATTTTCTTAAGAACTCTAGGAAGCTAAGGGTAGAAATGGAGATATCTGATGATGAGATGGTTATATCCGTGACTCCGGGAAGCAGAAAAGGTGAAATAAAAAAGCATATGCTAATCATCAGGGAGGTATTTGATAAATTATCAGAGATTCACAAAATTAAAGTGATATTCGTCCAGCCCAATGATTCTAATGTGCATTTAATTTCTAGCTTTTTACAAGGAGCGGATTTTGTTTATAATTTTTCAACAGATCGATTAAAATCATTCGCAGTTAGCAATCTAGCTCTTGCTAAATCTGGAACGAACACATTAGAGATTGCAGCTTCATCTGTTCCGATGATAGTTGGTTATAAGCTGAATCCTATCACTTTCTTTTTGTTGAAACTAGTAATCAAAGTTAAATTTGCATCGCTTATTAATATCATACCAAATAAGGAAATTATCCCAGAATACATACAATCAGATTTTAATGCTGATAATATTCTAAATGCTTTAAGCGACTTGCTAAGTGATAAGAAAAAGAGAGAAGAACAAGTGCTTGAGGCTCAAAGCGTACTAAAAACCATAGGCTTCGGATCTAGTTCAAGACCATCTCTTTTGGCTGCAAAAAAAATACTTGAGATGATCTAAGGTTATAGTTATTTGAAAAATATACTCTAATTCTGATTCAAATAACTATTATACCACATCACATATAGCACTCATTTCTTCTATTTCACCACTGCAATGGAGTACTATATCACACCCAGCAGATAATGCATTTGTAGTAACTCTACACAAGCTTTTAATAAATTCTTGTTTGGATTCCTTTAGATTATCATGAGCAATTTGACCGTGTAATGCATGCATGCAGATATCGTCTGAAACGAGAATACCATCAAAACCAATTTCATTTCTGATGTAAGAAATAACCTTACGTGAAATAGTAGCAGAAAGAGTAGGGTCAATTGCATTGTACACTATATGCGCTGTCATTCCCCATACTTGTTTGTTTGATAACTCTTTGAATACTTTAAAATCACTTTCCTTCAGATCTTCTAAAGATGCATCTACAACTGGTAAGTCAAGATGGCTGTCTAACAAAGCTCTACCATGACCTGGTATATGTTTTATAAACGGGATTCCTTCAGCGCTCAGGACTCCATTAATTGCAGAATTGCATAGATCTATCACTTGATTTGCATTATCACCAAAACTTCTATCGCCAATTACGTTACTTGCACCATCATATCTGATGTCACACATTGGAGCGCATGGCGAATCTATACCAAGTGCTTTCAAATCACTCATTAGAGAGAAATAATTATCATATATTCTTTGCTTAGTACTTGTTTTATCTACTTGATATTCGAGTGATAATTTTTCTGCAGATGGGTGAAGAGTTTTAATAATTGGTGGCTTTATTCTAGCCACTCTTCCACCTTCTTGATCGACAAATATCTTTATATTAGGTGATAATGATTTTAAACTTTTTGTAAGCTCTATTATTTGCTTCCTAGATTTTACGTTACGGGAAAATAATATAAATCCGGCAATTTTTTGAATATTATTCTTGAATAGATTAATTTCATCACTGGTTAAAGAATATCCGCCAATTCCAAAAATTATAATTTGTTCTTTCTTCATATCAGTTTAAGAGCATTTTAGTTGTTGTGAACTCTTTCTAGATCTCCAATAGTAGAATATTTATCTTCATAATAAAGTTCAATGTTTCCTATAGAGCCATTTCTGTGCTTGGCAACGATAATCTCTGACTTATTACGGGCTTTGTCGTTCTTCTCTTGCCATTGTGCATGTTCAGACGTACCTAAGGCAGGCTCTTCTCTTTTTAAGTAATATTCCTCACGGTACAAAAACATTACTATATCAGAATCTTGTTCAATTGCACCAGATTCACGAAGATCAGAAAGCATAGGACGCTTGTCATTTCTCTGTTCAACTGCACGAGAAAGCTGAGATAAGGCAATTACAGGAATATCCAATTCTTTGGCAATTGCTTTCAATCCTTGGGTAATTTCAGATATTTCAAGCACTCTGTTATCAGTTTTTTGGTTACCATGTAACAATTGCAAATAATCAACGAATAAGATTCCGAGATTATTCTTACGTTTTAATCGTCTAGCACGAGCTCTTACTGCAGCAATTGATAGTGCCGGGGTGTCATCAATGAAAAACGGCATTCCAGCAAGTTCAGAAGCTGCTTTTCTAATGTCATTATAATGTTCTTCATTTACTTTTCCATTCCTTAAGTGAGTTGAATCAACACGTGCCATCATAGAAAGTAATCTACTTGCTAGTTGTTCTGATGACATCTCTAAAGAAAAGAAACCTACAGATTTTGGCTTTTCATCATCTTTTGCTTTTTTTAGCAGAGCCTTACATGAATTGAATGCAAAATTTATTGCAAAAGCGGTCTTACCCATAGAAGGGCGACCAGCTACAATAACTAAATCAGAATTTTGAAAACCAGAGAGCTTATTGTCAAGATCAGTAAGGCCAGTAGATATACCTGTTATATGATCTGTATTCTTCATAGCTCTATCTATGCTTTGCAAAGACTCTGCGACAGATTGATTCATCGGAACGAAACCTTTATCCTGCATTCCTTCGCTTGCTAGTGTATATAATTTTGTTTCAGCCTCTTCTAACTGCTCTGATGCGCTTTGCTCAAGAGTAGAGTTATATGAATCATTCACTATCTCTTCACCAATATTGATCAGATTTCTCTTAATAGCAAGATCATAAATAATCTTTCCATAATCATATGGATTTATTACAACCATTGCTCTGGTTGTTAGATTGATCAAATACTCATTCCCATTTGCATTCTTATAAAGCTCATCCTGCTCCAGCATTGACTTAAGAGTAATAGGCGTAGCACTTAATCCTTTTTCTGTGAGAACCCCAATTGCATGATAAATCTTCTGATGCAACTTCTCATGAAAATGCTCAGCTTTTAGAAATTCACTTACCCTTTCAATCACATCGGAATTAATCAAAATAGCGCCCAGCAGCATCTGCTCTGCATGGAAATTTGCAGGCAGTTTGCGGACAAGGTCCTGATCAGGATCATTATTATTTTGTTCTGTTACAGCGGATAACATATCTTATTTACTCTTCACTTAAGAATTTAGTAGCCTCTAGTGCTGCCATACAACCAGTGCCAGCAGCCGTTACTGCTTGTCGATAGATCTTGTCCTGCACGTCACCAGATGCATATACTCCATCAATACTAGTTTTTGTCGAATCGCTCGCTGTAATGATATATCCTTCATCATCCATCTTAAGCTGATTGGCAAAAAGAGAAGTATTTGGCTTATGACCAATAGCTATAAAAACACCATCGCAAGCTAGTTTTGTTATATCACCGGATTTTGTGTTTTTGAGTTCTACACCAGTGACAGATTTTGGATCTGTATCGCCTGTAATATTTTCTAAAGTAGAGTCCCAAATTACTGATATCTTATCATTTTTGAATAGTCTATCTTGCAATATTTTCTCAGCTCTTAGTGAATCTCTTCGGTGTACTAAATGCACTTTGCTTGCATGATTTGTAAGATAAAGAGCTTCTTCAACTGCAGTATTTCCACCACCAATTACGACTACTTCTTTATTTTTAAAGAAGAAACCGTCACATGTTGCGCAACCTGAGACGCCAAAACCTTGAAAGAATTTCTCGGACTCAAGTCCAATCCATTTTGCCTGCGCTCCCGTTGCAATTACAATCGTATCTGCTTCATAAACATCACCTGATGATGTATTTGCTATAAAAGGTCTTTTGGATAGATTCACTTTTTCAACATGATCATGTACTAATTTTGTTCCAACATTTTCTGCTTGTTTTTCCATTTCTTGCATTAACCATGGTCCTTGGATTGTATTTGCAAAACCTGGATAGTTCTCAACATCTGTAGTAATAGTAAGTTGCCCACCTGGCTGCATTCCATGTATCAATATGGGGTCGAGTGATGCTCTGGATGCATAAATTGCCGCACTTAGTCCAGCAGGACCTGAACCAATTATTAGCATCTTTGTTTTTACGTTGGATTTTTTATTAGTCATACTCATTCTATTATATATTTACACAGCAACGGTGGCTATCTATATAGGAGAGATATCTCTTAAGAAAATTGTTGCCATAATCGGCATATATATTAGAACAAAGATTAGAGAAAGCAATACCGCTGCAGCCATTTTTTCTGGATAAATTCTATAAAGTGATGCCAGAACAATTGTATTAGTGGCAAGAGGTGAAAAACATAGCATCTGTAGAGCATTATAGTAATTTTCATTATACCACCCTAAAACAAAGCGATCTAGCAAAATAAATACATTAAACAGAATAGGGTAGAAAAGAAATTTACTGGCAAACGCAGCACCAGTAAATTTAACATCGAGTCTAAACTCTTTTATCTGAGATAATGCAAGCCCTATCGTAACCATACCCAATATTGAGAAAACAGCTTTCATGTTATTTGAAAATTCATCAAGGAAGCTAGGAAGCTGAAAACCAGCAAGGCTCATGATGCATCCAAGGAAAAATGCGTTAAGGGTAGGGAGGCGTATAACGCTTAGCACACTTTGTTTAAAGCTACTTATATTACGTGCACAAAAATAACAACCAACAGATGATTCATAAATTGCAATCCCGATAAGTCCTAGTGCAAAAATACTTAGAGTATAGTCATCAAAGAGGGCTGTAGCTATTGGAAGTACAACATATCCGCCGTTACCTGTACCACCAGAGAGGGCAAGGAGATTTCTATATGAATCTTGCCAAAATTTTCCATAAAGAAAATAGCTAAATATACCAAGTGTTGTTGCTAACGTAAAAGTCACAACAATTATACCAAGAGAAGAGAATGTAAGGTTAGCACTTGTTGGAATAGAAAAGAATACTATTGGTGCTACGAAATAGAAGAGCAGTGATGCAATGCTTTCTTTCTCTACATTTGAAAATCTTCCCGCAAGAAAACCGAGCAATACACTAAGCAGTGATGATAATACTTTAAAGAAGACTAAACTAAAAATCGCCATACGGATTTGAAAATATGCATGCTAAAAGAAAGCTTACATAATGATAACACACTCCAGGATGATTAAAAAGTATAAATCAGTCTGGTCTGCGCTTGGAAGAATGGAATGAATTAATAAGTGAAATTTGGTAGCAAATTATTTTCTAAACATTAAGAGCTGATCTATACAGGTCCAGCACAGCTTCTTGTTCTGCTAATTCGTCTTTATCAAGCTTCTTTAGCTTCAGTACTTGCTTCATGATTTTAGTATCAAAACCAGCTGCTTTTGCTTCATTAAAGACTTCTTTTATGTCTTCTGCAATATCTGATTTTTCATTTTCTAATCTTTCGATTTTTGCGATAAATTGAGCAAGTTGCGATGTTGAAATTACTTCTGTCATAACCAAGATTCCTAATTTTAAATATAACCAAAGATTACACTTATATAACTCTGTTTCTTAAAGGTAAACTAGTATTTTTATAAATATCAAAAAATACTTGATCAAGTAAATTATAGGTGCATAATATAACCTATAGTTTAATTCTATCCACAAAGTGTAATGCTTAATAATACTATATATGTACAGGGTGCAGGCATTGTTTTAATGCTACTGTACTTATTTTTGTTTTATCAGTTGATCAAAAGAAAGCAAAAGCTAGATGATAAAAATATAGAAGCAATGAAGTTCTATTTAGACAATCAATTTATCTGTAGAAAATTAACGGAAAACCTTCTTGTGACTGATGCTAATATTTTTTGCGCAAGGCTACTAGATGAAATAAAAGAGTATTATAATAGATGAAATAAAAGAGTATTATAATTTGCAAGATATCATTGTCGTTGACAGTATAGATACAGTAATAGACGAATATAGAATAACAGCACTTAGATCTGCTGTTATTAATTTCCTCAAAGAAAATGAATACAGAATCATTCATACAAGAATTGATCATAGATTATCAAAGCTCAATGCATTCTTACTAAAGAATAATTACGTATTGTACATCTCAAAACTCTCGGAAATAAGAGAGAGTGATGGGTTTGTAATATGCATTGAATCTTCTCCATCACTACTTAGTCGGCATGAAATAGATACGTTGAATAATTGCATTAACTTATTAAAGGCAAGATTATTTTACTGATTTTTTAGATTTAATAGGATACTTGCAAATTACTACAAGCATAGAGATCTCGTATAACTCGTAGAGAACTCGCATGCGAGATGACAAGTTGAAGGAATTTTCGCATAGAACACTTAGATCTACGCTGATGATATAAGGGTTTTTTGAGATGCTCAACAGCTACGTGGACAACAACGCTACTCAGAGTTCCGTAAGCGAGCTTTTTAGTGAGCTATACGGAATCTCTTAATTTTGTAGAGTCAACCTAATATTCACACATCTTACTCCTTCTTACTTCTGTTCATCCTCATGAGAAGAAATTTTCTCTTTGTCTAGTAGACCAGAACATACTGTTTTTATCTTACCAAGATCATTTTCTTTATTAAGATCTATAAGCAATTTTATACATTCGTTATAAGGATGAGGCGGTGTGACCACGTTATTATCCTCCGTAACTTTTACAAATGTTTGAGACATACTCTGTGCCATAGTCTGCGCCATGCTTTCAGATGTTTTGGAGATATTATTTGCCACGTTATCCATCTTTGATACTACATAAGCAATTACAATTAGTGCCAGGGCTGCTAAAAGCATCAGTAATTTATTAGTTTGTTCCATTTGTTCCTCTATTTATTAACTATTAAATTTACAGATTATTCAGAATGCTGCATCGCTTTATCATATATAGATAATGTTTTTTCTAGCATCAAGTTCAAAGAAAACTTAGTTCTTACATCTTTCCTTGCTGTAGTTGTAATTTTCTTTGCATCAGGAGAACCTAATATAGATAAAGCATGTTCTATTTTTTGTGCAAGTTCATAACTATTATTTGGAGATACATGAAAACCACTAATGCCATCCTTGATAGTCTCAGATGCTCCGCCAATATTTGTAGCAATCACTATTTTTTCCATCGATTGTGCTTCAATGATAGTCCTGCCAAATGCTTCTGGTTCAATCGAGGTAGAAATTACAATATCAGAAATCCCATATAAACCTACCACATTTGGCTCGTTACCAAATAGCTGTACTCGATCTTGCATTTTATATTTACGAATTTTATCACGAATACTTATTACATAAGATGGATGCTTAGCTAAGTCACCAGCCATAATGCAATAAAAATTTAAGTGTTTTATTTTTGCAAGAGCATCAACCAACACTAAATGTCCTTTCCATCTTGTCATTCTAGATGGCAAAAGTAATACAGGAGCGTCTTGTGGAATTTTATACTTCTTTTTTAAGTCTGCAATTAAATCGTCCGATAGATGTTTTTTAGAGAAATCATCATGATTCACGCCACGATGAATCACTGTAATTTTTTTCTTATCGATCTTATAATTATTTATTATGTGTTGTTTTACAAAATTAGAGACGGCAATCACTCTATGTCCTTCAGTCATAACGCTGTTATATAGCTTTTTAAGATAATTGTTAAAGTTATATATACCATGAAATGTAGTTATCAAACATGCAGATGTAAGTTTTGCAGCTATATAGCAGCTCCATGCTGGTGCTCTAGATCTTGCATGAACAATATTCACATCATGACTGCGTATTACATCTGCAATCCGCTTTGCATTCAAAAGAATTGTGATAGGATTTTTGCTAGCAACATTCATAGTGATATGAGTAGAACCATGCTTAACAAGAGAATCAACTAGAGGACCACCAGCAGAAACCACTATAGAATTATTACCAGATTCTACCACCTTCTTTGCTATTTCCAGAGTTCCCCTTTCTACGCCACCTGATATGAGGGCTGGAACAACTTGCAGAATTGTTTTTTTATGATATTTTGTTTTATCTACGTCCATAGACTATTTTAAAGTAAGAAACATGAATATCTTATATACTAAAAATCAAGAAAAGTCCATTGCATATAACAAGTTCGTTACAACAAACGAAAAAGATACCTATATAATTTTCCATCATGGGTTGATGTCTAACATGAAAGGCAAAAAATCTATGTATATTGAAAATTACTGCAAGAAGCAAAATTATAATTTTATAAGATTTGATAATTTCGGTCATGGAGAATCATCAGGAAAACTGACAGAGCAGAACATCAGTAGTTGGGTGGAAGGTTTAGATATAGTGATCGATAATCTTACAGGAGATGCAAAAGTGATTCTTATAGGATCAAGCATGGGTGGATGGGTTACAATGTTAAACGCCATTAAACGTGATTCTAGTAAAAAAATAATGGGAATTATAGGGCTTTCACCAGCATTGGATTTTACCAAAGAATTGGTGTGGGACAAACTGACTAAGAGTCAACAGAACACTCTAAAAGAGCAAAAAATTTGTGAATTAAAAAGTACAAATCCAGAATGTGCTGAGCTTTACCCAATCAGTTACGACTTGATTACAAATGGAAAAGAACATTTATTGCTTCAAGATACTATTAAAATTACTTGTCCTGTGCATTTGATACATGGGATGCAGGATATAGATGTACCACACACTATCTCTGAAAGAACTATGGAGAAAATAACAAGCAATAGAGCGGTACTAAAGCTTATTAAAGATGCTGATCATAGGCTCTCAAGAGAAGAAGATTTTCATATCATTTGCAACTCTATAGAAGAGATAATATCAAATTAGATTGATACGTAGTTGCAAATGATATAATATGTTTCTATTAACAAGATAGCATATTAATTAAAAGTTTTTGAGAATTTTTAATAATATTTATAGGATTATATAATCCTTATTCTGATATTGTTTGGTGGTGGTAAAGATGCTTAATAATCCTTTTATGTACCTAATTCCTTTGCATCGTCATATGGATATCTATTATTCTGCTTACAAAACATTCAAACCATTATGAAACCATTGGTACAGAAGCGTCAGAGTCTGATTTATCTGGTGATAGTATAAATTATGACGACTTTAACGATAAACACTGTTTTAACACTAATATTTTTACATAAAGTTAGTTAAGAGATATCAACTTAACTTAACACGTGTTCTCTAAACGTCAAACGTGCATCTGGCGAAGGCTTGTTTATGAATATATATCTATCAAGAAAATATGAAGTGAGGTCAAATGCACTTCTTAGATCATCTATTTGAATATCACCCATTGTTTTTTGATAATCTCTTATTAAAAATTTCGGCAATTTTAGCAATTTATCCTTATATTGCTCTCCTGCTTGCTTTGAAACAGCGCATGCAGATTTTGGTGAAACATAGCATAATTCCTCTTTTTTACCACTCGCAACACATTCTTGTAATTGCATCTTATAGCCAGCTTCAGCAAGTATATCAATTTCCAGCTCCATATATTTCTTGATAGAAAATTCTGATTTTAGCTCTTGCAAAAAGGATAATAAAGTTGGAAACAAATTATTATGAGGTTCTCTTTCACAAAATGCCATTTTAAGAATGGCTACAATTGAGTTAAATGCATAAAGCTTTGTTTTATCCATAATTATATGAGCATTATATGATTCAACCGGCTCTATCTTAAAAGAGCCTATATGCTCATGAAGCCTTGCACTCCAGCAGAAATCAACTAAATTTCCTTCTAATAAGTTACAATTATCTTTTTTACTAAATTGTTTTGATACTCCAGAATATATGCCATTATTTTCGGAGAATATAGTTACTATACTACTCCGCTCTTTTAATTCTCTTTTGGAGATTATTATTCCTCGGTCACGAAAATTCATATATCATTAAATTATTAGATTCTTTGCATTTTGGACCATATTATGAAGATAATCAAATTCATTTTTCTGCTAATGGCACTGGCTATTACAACATCTGGTACATCATATGCTCATAAAGACAGAAAAAAATTAATCATAGCTGGTGATTATTGGTGTCCTTATAACTGCTTGCCAAATAGCAAATCCCCTGGATATGCAGTCGAGCTTACAAGAGAGGCGTTAGATATGTACAACATAGATGTCGAGTATCAGATGATGCCGTGGTATCAAGCTACTGCAATGCTTAAGAAGGGTAAAATAGATGGTGTAATAGGAGTAAGTGATCCTAATGATGCAATGTTAACGACAGAATTTCCTTTCGGTTATAGTGTAATTAACGCATTTACAAGATCTGATAGCAACTGGATATATGATGGTATTGATTCATTAAAAAATAAGAAGCTTGGAATTATTGCAGACTATGTAGTAGATGAATTTATTGCCCATTATTTTGGTATTTATTATGTAAGAAATCCCGATAAATTTGTAGTGGAAATGGGCGCAAGTGCTGTTGCTGCTTCTGTAAAAAATTTGATAAATGGAAAAAGCGATATATATATTGAGGATAAGTTAGTTGCAGAGCATTATATTAACAAAAATAATCTATCGGAATTGATTAGAAATGCAGGGGCGGTAGGGTATAAGAAAAAACCTCTATATATTGCATTCTCGTCTAATACACCTAATATAAAACAATATATTCAGTATTTGGAAGACGGCATCTCTTCTCTTAAAGTTACTGGCGAATATGATGATTTAAGAGCAAAATATCAAATGGATAAATAATGTATAGTCAAAATATAATTGGGTTTAAAGGGATAGAGCCCAAAATTCACAAAGAAGCATATGTTGCAAATGGTGCTATTATTGCAGCTGACGTCACAATAGGACGCAATGTGAGTGTATGGTTTAACTCAGTTTTAAGGGGAGACGTAGCGCCAATTATTGTTGAGGAAAACACTAATATTCAAGATGGTACTGTAATTCATACTTCAAGATTTAATGGTTCTACTCATATTGGTAAAAACGTAACAGTAGGGCATATGTCAATGCTGCATGCTTGTAGCATTGAAGATAACGCATTTATAGGAATGCAAGCACTCGTAATGGACAAAGCAGTGATAGAAGAATATGGATTTGTTGCTGCTGGTAGTCTTGTATCGCCTAGTAAAGTTGTACGAAAAAAAGAGCTTTGGGCAGGAAGGCCAGCAAAATTTATACGTATGGTTGCGGATGAAGAATTAGACTTTATGAAAGACAATATACAAAACTATATTGCTCTAGCTGCTGAATATAAATCATAGTCAATTTACTTTGAATCAGTATGTCGTTCAGAAGTAGAATATCACTTCCTTGAATTTTCCTTATCTTCTATTTCAATAAGAGTTATAAGATCGCTTGCTTTATACCACTCTGGAGATTTTTTTTGTAAATTCTTTATAGCAGCATCTGCCAAATTTTTTGCATCATCCATACGACCAGATTTAAATGCTATTAAAGCTGTATTGAGGTAACTTTTGCCAATTAGACCTTTTTTCTCAAAAAATATTGAAAGATAATATAGTGCTAACAAATTATCAGGGTCTTTTTGCACGACCATAAGCAAGTCTTGATAATATCTTGTAATAGCACGTGGATTATTAATAGTCTGGGTAAGGCCTACAATCGCTCTTTCAAGGCGAATTAAAATGTCATTTGGCCTATAACTTAACGCTATATTATATTCATTGAGCGCAGAATTTTTTCCAAATTCAAAGTAAATTTGAGCCTTTAGTTCATGATAATATGGGTTATCTGGGTATTTCATTATCAGGTGATTAACATGATTAAGTGCATCATCAAAATTACCAATTCTAAAGTTTTTAATTGCTTTTACGTAATGCTCTATTACCCAATTATCTTCATCATATATACGATCTAGTATCTTATTAATATCAAGAGTAAATGCAGCAAGTTTAGCTGAAGCTATAGCGTATCTATCTATAAGATCATCACTGTTCTGACTTTCTTTGAATTTAGATGTTTTATTAAAATTACGCAAAATAGATAAGCGATCACTATCCATAGGGTGTGTTTGATCGTAAGGATTAACCATGTGGCTCTTTGAAAACGTCTTCATTTTTTCAAAAAAATATATCAATCCAACAGTGCTATGTGAGCTTCGCTCCAATAAGCTCATGGCAGTTTGATCGGCACTGGACTCAAATGTTCTAGAATACGCATATACAGACCTTTCTGACATATGCTGACCTGCCATCATCACGGCGCTTCCACCTTCTGGTTTGCTGGCCATTGCAGTAGCCAGACCTAATAGGGTGGCGCCAAATGCTGCACGCTGATAATTTTTTATTACTTCTTGTTGTCTGATCACATGATGACCTGCAATGTGACCAATTTCGTGAGCAACTATTCCACGCAATATATCTGGATCTGGAAAATCGATAATTAAACCACTATTAATAAATACCGCATTTCCACCTATAGTGAATGCATTCGGGATAGGATCATTAATGATATAGATTTTAAGATCTTTTAATCTAGATATTTTTTTTATGGGCTCTATAACCTCATTAATCACTTCCTCTATTTCAGAGTCCTTGATAATAGATGCAAAGGCAGTATTACTACAAAAAATGAAAAATATTATAAATGCTCGAAGTAAAGTCATGAAATTTAGTGAAAACATATGAAGCACCGTGTTCATAATAAATAAATCAGCTATTAAAAGCAATCGCATATAGACCGATTTGACATAAATAACTACACCTGTTCTTCTATAGCTTTATTACTTGATTCAAGAGCATTTTCTTCATGGTGATTTGTTGCGTTGTCAAGTGCTAGTCTTACTTCATTTATTGCATTAATTACCTCATCTAGCTCAGAAGATTCTTGATTGGTATGAGAATTTATATTCTCTAATTTTACTATGGTAGCACCGTAGAAAACATCTAAATTTTTTGTATTCTCATCTGCTGTTTCAATATCGATACCCGATTTTAACATGTATAGAACTTCTATCACTTTATTAAGAGATTGATATTTTATCGTATGATTACTTTCTCCTACAGCTTTTTGAGATATATGAAGCAACTTTAGCATTTCTTCAAAAATAAAAATCAATTGCCCAAACGTACTAGAAGTAGCAGCTGATGCGCTTTTATATTTTTCATATGCTTTCATGAATATCACCTATTATTATGAGAATTAAAAAATATCTTTAGAAATATCTAATCACCTTTTATCATTGTCACCTAATAACATATCAATCGTTGCTAGTTCTATTGCATATTGTGTGTCTTTTGAATGAAATGAGTGCATTAATTCTATATTTTTTTGCTGTATTTTTTCAAGCTCCTTTAATGCTCTTTCAAGCTCAGTTTCCAATTTTGATATTCTGTCTTCAACTATTGATACTTCACTTATAGTAGTTCCGGTTAAACCATTATCAGCAAGCATGTCCCTAGAATCTTGTTGAATCAAATTTGACATGCCAGGGGAGTAATTTATGGTAAAATCTTCAGTTGAACCATCTACTGCGTCTGATGCATCAACTGAGAAGGTTATACCTTCTAATATAGTTCCTTCAAAAGAGACGTTATAACGATTAATAGAAGCGCTATAGGTAATATTTCCAATCACATATGCTTCATGCTGGTTCGGAACACGCATTTTAAAGGAAGATACTTCTATGCCATTTGCTCCATTTGCATAATCTACTGAAGCTGTTAGGTCTTTACCAATAACAGATAGGTGGGTTACTGGTGGATCGAACTCTCCTGGTATATATTGCACATAACCTTTATTACCAACAGTTGGAGTGATTTTAGCATTGCTGACAAAGAAATCTTTTACTGCATTAAAATTTTCACCAAAGAGCTTTTGGAATTTTTCTTCATCTTCAAAGAATAATAAATCATACGTAACTCCATCTTTTGTCTCGGGCTTCACATTCATTCCAATATCATAGATAGATTGTACATCACCGGTTGCTCCTATCTTTTTTATAGTAAATTTATCAAGTAAATTTTTGGCTTCAGTCATTAAAGATGATTTACGTAAAATAGCAGACTCATCATCGTAAGATTCCAATGGCTTCAGAGGATCTGCATATTTTGCATTTTCTACTGAACGTGAGCTTTTAGTATTTTGCGCTACAAAGTATGATAGCTCATTCAAGGCAGTACCAAAATCAAGTATCATTTGTTTTACTGCGCTATGATCCTCTCGCACACTAATAGTGTTGTAGTTTAACTGACCGTAATTAAGATTGTCATTATTTTGTGTATTTACTTTTCCAGTTAGTTCAAAAGATAAACCTGGGACAGGATTAATGAATTTATTACTAGTCTGAATAAGTTCAATAGCATCAATATGTATTATTGCATCTAAACCATTTATATCTTTTTTATCCATATCAACACCACCATTTGCAAAAACCATAGTTTGATCTGTGCCAGTATTTTTTGCTTTAATTTCGATAAATGCTGTATCATTTCCACCATCAAGCGGGAACGCCTCAAACTCATCACCGTTAGTAATAAATTCAGAATTAATATTTTTTATAATTTCGCTTAGTTCCTGACCTGTTGCAATTACAACATCTCTCTGATTGCCATTAACAGTTATAGAAATAGTTCCATCTAGCCCTAAATCACCAGTTTTTGCAAAACCTAGGTCAGGCACTATTGTTGCGCCAATTATGCACTTTGCAGGAGAGGCAGTTTGTTCTATCGAAATCTTAGTATCTCCAGATAATGCATTATCATCCACTCTGATATTTTTTATATAATCATCAGGATTTGCAGCTTCTTGGGTCATAATTGACGTGGACTTTTTATCAAACCCAATTTCTAATGGATTAGTAAGAACAGATGATGCTGTTTTTAACTTGGTAAGTAATTCTTGTAATTTGCCAATTTCGCCAACTTGGCTTTGCTGTATTTCAATTTTATCTTGAATTTTATTACGTACTTCTTCTTGCTTTTCAACTGCTTTTTCACTGAACTTGGTAATTGAGGTCATGATATGATCATTATTCATACCATTTCGTACAGCACTTGCTATTCCCATAATAATTCAT